>JANMAN010000024.1:0-5559 GCA_031359885.1 Tardiphaga sp.
ATTACGGCATGCAGGATGGTCGCATCTTCGACTTCATCAGCCGGACGACGCCGACCTCCGGTCAGGAGATGAGCTACCTCGCGCCTCTCTTTAAGCTGATCAGCTTCCGCTAATCCGCGCGCGTCCTCGTCCCACGCCGCGCTCACCTGTCGCTTGCCGCCAGGTCACGCGCTGCTTAGTCTGCCCTCAAGCAAAAAAACTTGAGGGAGACGACATGACCATCCGCTTTTCGCGCCGCGAGATTCTGACCGCCGCTGCTGCTCTGTCCGCCACCGTGGCGATGCCACGCATCGGCCGCTCCGCTGGCGAATGGCGACCGACCGAAACGGTGCGGATCATCGTTCCTGCTGCGGCCGGCGGCAGCACCGACGTGATGGGGCGCTATCTCGCTCAGCATCTTCAAGCCAATTGGGGACAGAACGCCGTGGTCGAAAACCGCTCGGGCGGCGGCGGCACGATCGGCGCCGCCGAAGCCGTTCGCACCAAAGGCGACGGCCATACTATTCTGATCGGCAATCCCGGCCCCAACGCGATCGCTTACAGCATCTTCAAGAGCCTGCCCTACACCAAGGACCAGTTGCAGCCTGTGAGCAATCTGATCCGCATTCCCAACATCGTCTGTGCGCATCCGAGCGTGCCGATCAAAACCATCCCGGAGTTGATCGCTTACATCAAAGCCAATCCGGACAAGCTGACCTATGGTTCGTCCGGCGTCGGCCAGAGCCCGCATCTCACCGGCGCGTGGTTTCTACAATTGACCGGCTTGAAAATGGTGCATGTGCCGTTCCGTGGCGCAGGTCCGGCGTTGCAGGCAGCCCTCGGCGGCGACATCCAAATCCTGTTCGACAATCTCTATCCGTCGCTGCCGCAGGTGCAGGACGGCAAGCTGTATGCGCTCGCCGTCACCAGCATGGATCGCAGTCCGCAAGCCCCGAACATTCCGCCGATGCGCGAGGCTGCGCCGGAACTGGCCAAGTTCGACGTGTCGTCATGGTTCGGCGTGTTTCTGCCGAAGAGTGCACCACAGCCTGTCGTCGCGGCGCTCAATGCCGAGATCAAGACGATGCTCGCGCGCGAAGACATCAAGCGCAATATCGCGGCGATGGGCGCGGTCGCCGATTACGGGACGGCCGACCAGTTCACGACCTTCGTCGATAGCGAGACCGCGAAGTTCAAAGGCATCATCGACAAGGAAGGCTTGCAGATGGATGTGAAGTGATCGGCTAGGCTTCACATTTGTCATTGCGAGCGAGAGCGACGTCGGCGGCTTCGCCGAGGTCGCTCTCGCGAAGCAATCCAGTCTTCGACCAAACTGGATTGCTTCGTCGCTATCGGTTTTCGAAGCCGAAAACCTGAGCTTCTCGCAATGACAATTTGAAATCTTTTAGACGTCTCAATGGGTAGGCCTCTTCACACCGTCCGCCCGCCATCGACCGGCAGGATCACGCCGGTGATGAACGCCGACTCGTCGCCGCCGAGATAGACGCACGCATTGGCGATGTCGGCCGGCGTCGACATCCGCCCCAACGGAATCGTCGCCAGGAATTTCGCACGGTTCTCCGGCGTGTCCGGGACGCCCATGAAGGATTCCAGCAACGCCGTTTCACCGATCACCGGCGCGACGCAATTGACGCGAATTTTGTCGGGCGCCAGTTCGACCGCCATCGATTTCGACATCAGGTTCACCGCGCCCTTGCTGCCGTTGTACCAGGTCAGACCCGGACGCGGACGCACGCCGGCGGTCGAGCCGATGTTGATGATGTTGCCGCCGCCCTGCTTGCGCATCAGCGGCACCACGGCGTTGGTCATCAAGAAGATCGATTTGACGTTGATGGCGAAGACCTTGTCGAATTCGTCTTCGGTCACGTCCATCATCGGCTTGTTGCGAAACGTCCAGCCGGCATTGTTGACGACGATGTCCAGCGAGCCGAACGCATCGACCGCACGTGCGACGGCGGCTTCGATGTCGGCCTTCTTCGTGACGTTGCCGGCCACCGCAATCGTGCCGCCGCCCGCCTCTGTCGCGACGGCGTTGCCGCCATCCTTATTCAGATCGAGAATGACGACTTTCGCGCCTTCGCGCACATAGGCCCGCGCGATCTCCGCGCCGAAACCTGACGCACCGCCAGTCACGAGCGCCGTCTTGCCCTTCAGCCGCATCCGCCGTCTCCCCGTTTTAAGTTTATTCTTAAACGAGAGGATGCGGCATCACGCGCGGCGCATCAAGGCCCCATCGCGCGAATGTCGGTGGTGAGATCTTTCTTGCCGACCGGAGCAAGCCGGCTCGCACTGTCCTCGCTGAGAAACTTGTCGAGCGTGCCTTGAATGCTTTGCTTGACGCTGTCCGGCCCACGGTCGCTCATGTCGGTGTGCTGCGCATCCGTGCGAATGATTTCCATGCCGGCTTTCTTGGCTTCCGCATCATCCGGCACGACGCCCGGATCGGCTTTCCAATCCTTCGACCGAAACGACAGAATTTTCGGACCGCCCGAAAAGAACGGCACGCGCAGATTGTCCAGCGTCACGATCTTTGCGACCTGGTCGGGATGCTGCTGGGCAAAGAACATCGAGATGTCGCCGCCGTTCGAATGCCCGACCAGCGTGAGATGGTCATAGTCGGCCTCGGGCTCTATCTTCTTCAACTGCTCGATGGTGTAGAGAATGTTCGCCATGCCCCGCTCGTAGACTTTCAAACGGCCGACGAACAACGAGCCTTCCTGCGTCATCAACTGCGCATCGGTCGGCAGATCATGCTGAATGCTGACGACGAGATAGCCGCGCAACGCCATCAAGTTCTGAATGAACGAATACTCGGTGTTTTTCACCGTGTTGCCGTGGCTAAGAACGGCCACGGGCATTTTGCCCATACCGGCACGCGCCTTCATGCGCGTATCCCAGCGCACGGCCACGTCGACATCGATGACGCGGTTGCGCGTCGTATCGGTGAAGTCGAGCGACTGGTGACTGATGGCCCAACGGCTGAAAGAGAAATAGCCGGCGACGACGATGACGAGCAGACAACCGACCACGATCGCAACACGCTTCGCGAGCGGGTGCTTGGCAGCGGCACGAAGTTTCTCGCGATGTCCGCTGTTCGTTGCGGACGGTCGCTCGAAACGATCTGTCGGTCTGGCTGTGGTCTCGGTCACCGATTCCCCTGGTCAATCCCGCTTGGTCGTCACGCCATTCGGCGTCCTTGCTAACTTGGCCCGCCACGTCATGCGTCACAAGACGCTTTGTTCGTGGCCCGGCGTTATCCGAATTAAATATCCGAAAGGCTGCCGGGTTCCGCGTCGTATTTTGTTGCACTGCATCACGTGCCGTTGGCGATGTCCTCGTGTTCTTCGTCGTGCTGCTTCGATTTCGCGGGTTCTTTCCCATCGTCTTTTTTGTCGTCGAGCGCTTTGCCTTCGCGCTTGAGCGGCGACATGAGATACAGCGTGAGAAACGTAAACAGCGAGATGACGATCGCGACGTCGTAGGAGCCGAGCCCGACGGCGGCGCCGGTCGCGCCGGTCGCCCACAGGCTCGCCGCCGTCGCGGTGCCGCGCACCGAGCCGTTAGTCTTCAATATCGCACCGCCGCCGATGAAGCCCATGCCGCTCATCAGCCCGCCGATGATGTTGGACGTTCCTTCGGCATCGCCTTTCAGGATGGTTTCGGTGGCCTGCACGATGCCGCACGTCGCCAGCGCGACGAGCGGGAATGTCCGCAGGCCCGCGCTTCGTTCTTCGCGTTCGCGATTCCAGCCGATCGGCAGCGCGAGAAGGTAAGCGAGCGTCATCGCGCCGAGATGCGGCACCAATTCGCGAAAACTGCTGAAAATCTCGAAGACGCGTTGCAAGCGAAGCTCCAATCTCGGAGTGGCGACGCGCGCGTTTAGCACGCCGAGCCATCAAACGATAAACTGCACGCGTTGAGTCGCGCAGCGCGACGCAGGAACCAGATCGTCGTGGAAACCGCGCTATACCTTCCGGTCAAACGCTACCTTGAAAGCCTCGGCTACAACGTCAAGGGCGAGATCGGCGGCTGCGATCTCGTGGCGCTCGGCCATGGCGATCCGCCGTTGGTGGTGATCGGCGAACTCAAGCTCGTGTTCAACCTCGAACTCGTCCTCCAAGCCGTCGATCGTGCCGCGGCTTGCGACGAAGTCTGGCTCGCCGCGAAACTCTCCAAGCGTGGCAAGGGCCGCGAAAGCGATGCGCGCTATCGAAACCTGTGTCGCCGCCTCGGCTTCGGCATGCTGGGCGTGACCGACAGCGGCAGCGTCGAGGTGCTCGTCGCGCCTTCAACGATCGCTCCGCGGCGCAATGCGAAGAAGCGCTCGCGGCTGGTCTCGGAACATCAACGGCGGCGCGGCGATCCGGCGCTCGGCGGCAGCACCCGCGCACCGATCATGACCGCCTATCGTCAGCAGGCATTGGCCTGCGCCGTCGCGATGGTTCAGGGACCGACGCGGGTGCGCGATCTGCGGCCGGCGATTCCCGATGCGGGCCAAATCCTGCTGCACAATTATTACGGCTGGTTCGATCGGTGCGAGCGCGGCGTTTATGCGCTGACCGCGGCCGGCCGTGCGGCGCTGATCCGCTGGCCGCAAGACGCCGATTTGGCTTAAGCCGCAGGTCTTGCGAACTCACACTATCACCATGATTGAGTTCGGAACGGTGACATAGGCCGCTCATTGATAGGCATACCTCAACGCACACAGGAGATGTCTATGCGAATGAATATGAAACTCACGACGCTTGCCGCCGCCGCTCTGTTGAGTTCGACCCTTATCGCATCGGCGCAGATGCAGCCTGCTCCCGGCGCGTCCAGCTCAGGCAATGTCGGTCCGGGCACAACCACGGCGCCGATGAACCGCAATGGCGCGATGGATCGCGACGGGATGTCTCGTGACGGCATGACCACAGGTTCGGGCAGCGGCAGCATGCAGCGCGGCGGCATGGGCAACAATTCGCCGAGCGCCAATCCGTCCGGACAGGGCAATGTCGGTCCGGGCACGAACAACACCAATGGACCGAGCAGCGGCGGCCGATAAGGCGCCGGCAGCTTGATGACAGCAAATGCCGCTCATCGAAGCGGCATTTGCGTGCGCAAATTTACGCAACGCGCGGATGCGATCTTTGTCATCATGTCCGCGTGCTTTGATTCTGGCGTTAACGATGTTCGCGCGTGCAGGTGAGCCAAGCACCACTCACATGTCTGCATTGCCGCGACATTCTGGATGTTGCAATGCACCATTCCAGCCTTTAGTTATAAAACATAACTGACGAGGCAGCGATGAGCGACAATTGGCAGACGAAATACGGCTCTCGACGCGTCCGACGCGATCCGCCGACGCTCGAAGAAGCGATTTATGCGGCGATGGGCATCACGGACGATCTCGAGGCCCAGGCCGAGATCGCCGCATCGCTGATGGGCCTGCCGGTCGAGGCCGTGCAGCCCGAAGTGAAGAAAAACGCCAAAGCGACGTTGCGCTCCACGCATGTGATAGCGGGCGAGCAAGGTGCGCAGCGCTCGATCGTTGTCGAGCGCAAGGTGAGCCGACGGATCGTC
>JANMAN010000047.1:0-1548 GCA_031359885.1 Tardiphaga sp.
TTTCTTGCGAGTCGAGGCCTCGGTCGCGGCGACACGGTCGCAGCGATGATCCCCAACCTGCCCGCGATGAACGAGGCGCACTTTGCCGTGCCGATGGCCGGTTGCGTTTTGAACGCACTCAACATCCGGCTCGAAGCGGCCTCGATCGCGTTCCAGCTCGACCATGGCGGCGCGAAACTCATTCTGGTCGATCCGGAATTCGCTGACGTCATCGCCGAGGCGCTGACGTTGATGACCGGCCCGAGACCTGAGATCGTCGATGTCGACGACGCCACTTATTCAGGCGGCCGACGCATCGGCTTTATCGAATATGAGGATGCTTTGGCGTCGGGCGATCCGGACTTCACGCCGCGCCTGCCGGCGGACGAATGGGACGCCATCGCACTAAGTTATACGTCCGGCACGACGGGCAACCCAAAAGGCGTCGTCACCCATCATCGCGGCGCGTATCTCAATGCTATCAGCAACATTCTGGCCGGCAATCTCGGCCAGCATCCGGTTTATCTCTGGACGCTGCCGATGTTTCACTGCAACGGCTGGTGCTTTCCGTGGACGATGGCGGCAACCGCCGGCGTCAACGTCTGCCTGCGCAAGGTCGATCCGACCAAGATCTTCGATCTGATCCAGCGCCACGGCGTCACCCACATGGCCGGCGCTCCGATTGTCTACAATACGCTCATTAACGCACCCGACGCGCCGAGACAAAACCCGCGCACTGTCGTCGGCTTGATCGCCGGCGCGGCCCCACCGATGGCAGTGCTGTCGGGCGCGGAAACCATCGGCATCAAGCTAACTCATGTGTACGGGCTGACCGAGGTCTATGGCCCGGCGTCGATCTGTGCCGAGCAGCCGGGCTGGGACGACCTCACGGCCGACGCCCGCGCGAATCTGAAACGCCGGCAGGGGGTGCCCTACCCGCTGCAGGAAGCTGTGACCGTGCTCGATCCCGAAACGATGCGCGAAGTCCCGCGCGACGGCGAGACGATCGGCGAGGTGATGTTTCGCGGCAACATCGTGATGAAGGGCTATCTGAAAAACGAAAAAGCGACGCAGGAAGCCTTCGCGGGCGGCTGGTTTCACACCGGCGATCTCGGTGTCCTCGACAAAGACGGCTACGTCATCATCAAGGACCGCTCGAAGGACATCATCATCTCGGGCGGCGAGAACATCTCGTCGGTCGAGGTCGAGGACGTTCTTTACAAGCACCCGGCGGTGCTGTTCGCAGCCGTGGTCGCGAAGCCCGACGCCAAATGGGGCGAAGTGCCGTGCGCATTCGTCGAGCTGAAGCAGAATGTCGAGGCGACCGAGGCCGATATCGTCTCGTTCTGCCGTCAGCAAATGTCAGGGTTCAAGACGCCGAAGACGGTCGTGTTCGGGGATATTCCGAAAACCTCGACCGGCAAGATTCAGAAATTTATGCTGCGGGACAGAGTGAAGTCGACGAGTGCAATCGAGCCGTAGGGTGGGCATCCTTTATGCCCACCAATGTCATTGGCGGTGGGCATGAAGGATGCCCACCCTACGAATTAACTTTCAACCGCATCCCGT
>JANMAN010000067.1:0-1911 GCA_031359885.1 Tardiphaga sp.
GCCGCAGCGGTCCAGCGCCTCGTGCATCGCCGCGATCACGTCCGGATGCTGGCCCATGCCGAGATAGTCGTTCGAGCACCACACGGTGACGTCGCCCGGTCCGTTCGGCGTATGGTGCTTGGCTTTCGGAAAGCTGCCCGCCTTGCGTTCGAGATCGGCGAACACCCGATAACGCCCTTCTTTGTGGAGGCCATCGAGCTGCCTGCGGAAATACGATTCGTAATTCATGACGTCCTCCCGTTACCCGTCGCTGCCGGGTCGGACCCTAGAGAGAGTCCCGCCGGAGCCAATTCCTTGCGCGTATGCTGTTCGAGAAATTGCTGCCGAAATTGATCTTCGAGGCGCTGGCGCGCGCAGGGGCGCGGCTCGGCGGCGCGCGCATCTTTCGACGCGGCCGGTTGCTCGCGCACGATCTCGTCCCGTGCCAAATCCAGCGACATGGTGCCCTCCCGGGGATTCTGTTGCCGCATGCCCCATCCCCACAAGGTGATGGCCGGCAACGGCAGCAGCATGAACCAGTGTTCGACGACGCCGAGCGCGAACAGCGTCGCGACCAGCGCGAGGCCCGTGATCTCGAACGGCGTCTCCGCGACCTCGACGATGCGCTGGACCATGATCGCCAGCACAGCGATCGCCAGCGTCACGGAGATCGAGAAGAACGCGCCGACGGGTTTGCGCGCGAAATAGGTTTTGAGGAATTGCACCGGCTGCGGCATCAGCTCGTCATTGGTGACGGGCACGCCGATGAAGAGATTGATCTTCGAACTTTGCCGCAACATCCAGAGCGACCCGAAGGTCCACAGCCCGATCTGGTTCGGCGCATTCCAGGTTAGCACCAGCGTGGCGAGGCCGCAGGCGATCAACGACAGCTCGTGATAGAGGATCGCGGCCAGCGCGAAACCGAGGCGACGCAGTCCGCGCGCGTCGGACGGGCACGGCTGCGGGCGCGGCCCGGTCAGCCAGCCGGCGAGAAACGCGATCTCCTGCGCGCCCCACAGCAGGATCATCGACGTGAAGGCGAGCATCGCCCCGCCGACGCTGATGTCGTTTGCCGTCACCGACAGGCCATACAGCGCCGACGCAGTCAGACCGGCGGCGACCAGCACGCGCGCCATCTCGAAGCGGGCCGACAATCCGACCAGCAGCAGCACCGCGCCGGTGGAAAACCACCAGACGAAGGCTGCGTAGATGGCTGGTCCGATAGAGGTCGTCATGCGTGCAGTCCCGGATCGTCAGACGTGTCTTGAACAGGCCGTTGCTACCAGGCCGGCTCGAGGCAGATGTCGCGCGGCAGCTTGTTCTGCTTGGCGGGCAGCAGGAACAGCCGTCCGAACGCGAAGGCGGCCTGCGCCGTCAATGCCGCGCGCTTGATGCCGCCGAACGCCACGCCGTTCGCGCGGGTATCGGCGATCTTCTCGGAGATCACGCGGAGCCGCTCGAGGCCCTTGAGGAAGCGCGGATCGTCGATGTCGATCACGACCGGAAAAACCTGCTTGGAGATTTCCGACGTGATGCGGAACACCTGCATGTCGTAATCGGTCGGATGCATGCCGAGCGCTTCGTGGAATGCCGGGCGCATGTGGTCGCGGACATACATCGTCGCGAACACCGCGAGCAGGAAAAACCGGATCCACAATTTGTTCGCGCCGCGCAGCAGCTTCGGGTCGGCGCGCATCAACAGCGCGAAGGCTTCGCCGTGGCGAAATTCGTCGTTGCACCACTTCTCGAACCAGCGAAAGATCGGATGGAATTGCCGCTCGGGGTGGCGCTCCATCTGGCGGTAGATCGTGATGTAGCGGGCGTAGCCGATCTTCTCGGACAGATAGGTCGCATAGAAAATGAACTTCGGCCGGAAGTAGGTGTACTTCTTGGCGCGCGCCAGGAAGCCCAGATCGACGCCGATGCCGAAGT
>JANMAN010000103.1:0-1552 GCA_031359885.1 Tardiphaga sp.
CGCGCTGGACATTGTTGAGCCGGTCGTAGCGCCTCTTGAGGTCGAGGCTTTCGGTCACGTCGTCGAAAATGTAAGTGACGCCGCCTTCGGGATTGGGCGTGGTCACGATCGAGACCGCACGGCCGTCCGGCAGATACCAGACGTCTTTGGCGGATTCGACCGCACGATAGGCCTCGTGCAGCTTCGCTTTCCAATCGCGGAAGTTGGCCTGCTCCGGCACCTTGCGGGCGGCGCGCAACCGATCGAGCACGCTGGAATCGTCCGGTGCGGAATCCAGAAACACCCGATCGAGATCCCACAGCCGGCGATAGGAATCATTGTAGAAAGCCAACCGACGCTGCGCGTCGAACACCGCGACACCTGACGACAATTGATCGAGCGTGCGACGATGCGCTTCCGCCATTCGCACCAGCGAAGCGCCGAGCGCTGCTGCCTCGCTGGCGTCGATCGCCATGCCCGCGCTGCCGCCCGGCACCCGCATCGCAAGGACGTCGTAAAGCTTGCGTGCGCCGCCGACGACGATCGGCAATCGCGCGGAAAACTGCGCGGTTTCGTCGAGCGCCCGCGCCAGTGCGTTGCGGTCGTCGCTGTCGAGCAATTCGAGATCGCGGCCGGCAACGGTCTTGGGATCGGCTGCGTCGATCGCTTCTACGTAAGCGGCATTGGCGAAACTCAATCCGCCTCCGGCGCGCCGGGTCCAGATCGGCCACGGCAATGTCGCGGCAAGCCCCCGGAGCATCTCGGTGTCGTCCTGAAGCGTTTTATGCCGCGTCGTCATCTCGGCGAGATCGCGGCGCAATCCGCTGAGATCGCGCAACCGGACGATGGCCTGCCCGCCGATCGCGCGGCCCATCGCTTCGATGGCGCGGCCGGTCGATGTCGTGATGTTCAGCGCGAAGCCTTCGCCGGACTCCAGCAGTGCATCGACGGCGTGATCCATCTGCAAGGCGGGCTCCGGCGGCAGCCAGGCACCGAAAGCCAAAATGCGTTGTGCGGATTGCGTCGCCGCGTCGAAGGGAATCAGCAGGCCGACATCGCCGCTGATCTGCGGGCGGTTGTCGCCGGCGGGCCACGAAATCAGCACCTGCGGTTCGGCGAACAGAAGCGCGCGGAAGCGGTCCGCGTCCGCCTGCAATTTCTGAATGTCCTCACGAAGTGCTGCTTCCGTGGCCGCCGCGCGGGTTCGGGTGCGCATCAACGCGATGGTGGCGATAACGGAGACGCCGAGCACGGCGGCGGCGATGACCAGCGCCACCAGTTCCCGTCTGTCGAGATCGAGATAATTGACGAGGGTCTGCTCGACCCCCTGCGCCCAAGCCGGCGACGTCGCAGCTATGCCGAGCGCGGCGCCGCTCAATAGCGACGTACCCGACAGCATCAATCGACGCATCGCTGCGATCACGCCTGACATGAATTGCCCCAGACCTCACGACGTTATGGCCGGCGTGACGGCCACCGTTTCGCGAATCGATGAACGATACCTGCTTCGGGAGTCGTGCGGTAAGAGTCCGAAACAAGAACAGGTGCTTCACCAAGGAAAAATGCGGCGGTG
>JANMAN010000083.1:0-3955 GCA_031359885.1 Tardiphaga sp.
CCGGCCACGGCCGTGGAGAGCGCGCCGCCAAGTCCCGCCGCCGTGGCGATAGCGCCCTGGCTGACGTTGAAACGGCCCGTGCCATGCGTGAGGTCCGCCACGACGAGCGGAAACAGCGCGCCGAAGATGCCCGCGCCGACACCGTCGAGCAGTTGCACGCCCACCAGCCAATACGGATTGTCGGATAGCGGATATAGCACGCCGCGAAGTGCTAGCACAGCAAGCGCCACCGCGAAGATCGGCTTGCGACCCCAGATATCGGCTTTCGCGCCGACCAGCATCGCGACCGGCACCATCACCAATTGCGCCGCGACGATGCAAACCGACATCAGCGTCGTGCCAAGGTCTTCGTTCACCAGCGCAAGCTTTTGCCCGACGAGCGGCAGCATCGCGGCATTGGAGAAATGAAACAAAACGGTCGCGGCGGCGAACACCAGCAGCGGCTTGTTGGTCAGCAACACCTGAACGCCGGACGGCTGGTCGGCATCGGTTTCGCTGGTTTGGCTGTCGTCAGGATCGTCAAATAGGCCGCGCGCCATTTTATGGTCGATCGAATTCTCTGGCACGGCCAAGGTCGCGACGACGCTCGCCGCTGCCATGATCGCCATCAGCCAAAACACCACGATCGGACCGAACGCATAGGCGGAGAGGCCCGCGAGCGTCGCGGCTGCGGCATTGCCGGCGTGGTTGAAGGCCTCGTTGCGGCCGATCCGTTTGGCGAAAGCCTTCGGCCCGACGATGCCGAGCGTGATGGCGGCGATGGCGGGCGTGAAGACCGCACCGGCGCTGCCGGTCAACGCCTGCGTGATAGCGACGAAGGTAAATCCGGGATACAGCGGCAGCACGATCGATCCGAGCGTGACGACGATGGCGGCGGCGATGACGATCGCGCGCTTCGCGGTGGTCTTGTCGATCAGCGCGCCGGCGGGTGTCTGCGCGACGATGCCGGCGATGGCTGCGACCGACATCACGACGCCGATGCTGGCGGCGTCCCATTTCTGTTCGGTCAGGAGATAGATCGCCAAATAGGGACCGAGTCCGTCGCGGACATCGGCAAGACAGAAATTCAGCGCGTCGAGGGGGCGTTTGACGCGACTTGCAACGCGGCTTGCGACTTCGTCTGCCTCGCCGTCCGCCACATCCGCCTCGCGTGTTCAACTGTGGCGCGGCAACGTTGGAGCGAAGTGTCAGTTCCGGGGACGGCTCGCGAGTGCCTGTCCGCGTAGGGTGGGCTAAGCAGAATGGCGCGCTTGCGCGACGTCGGCGAGCCCACCGTCACATCATTGCGAAAAGGTGGGCATGACGCTCCGGCGACGACGACGTCGCCATGAGCGTCATGCCCACCCTACGGCTCCCCAACCCTCCCCCGCAAGCGGGAGAGGGAGCGCGTTTCCGATGCCGCATGTCGGCAACGTAATCGTCGCCTTAACCGCCGATGCCTTTTTCCTTGAAGTACTTCAGTGCGCCGGGATGGAACGGCACCGGCGAGCGCTCCTGGATCTGATTGGTCAGCGAGAAGCTCTCGGCTTCCTTATGGACCGCGACGATGTCGGCCTTCTTCTCAACCAGCGTCTTGACGATGTTGTAGGCGTCGTCGTTGCTCATCTTGTCGCCGGTGACGATGATGTTCCAGACCTCGGTGTTGGCGTTGTCCTTGTCCATGCCGGGATAGGCGGTGGCCGGGATTTTGCCTGCGCTGTAGAGCTTGCCGTACTTCGCGTTCATCTTCTCGACCAGATCGGCATGATCGATCATCTTGATCTTCAGGCCGGGCGTCGCGGCCAAATCGGTCACGGCTGCGGTCGGAAGCCCGCCGACCCAGAAGAAGGCGTCGATCTTGCGATCCTTGATCGCGTTGACGGATTCGGCGACGCCGAGCCGCTCGCGCTTCATGTCCTTGTCCTTGTCGAAGCCGGCCGCTTCGATGACGCGAAACGCCATCACTTCGGTGGCGCTTCCCGGCGAACCGGTCGAGACGCGCTTGCCCTTCATGTCGGCCATCGTGTTGACGCCGGAGCCTTCGAAGGTGACGACGTGCATGCGGTTGGGATAGACGACCAGCAGCGTCTGCAACGGCACCTTGCCACTCTTGAACTTGTCGTTGCCCTTGAAGGCATCGTCGGCCGCGTCGGCCATCGAGAAGCCCATCTCGCTCTGGCCCGACGCGATCAGCTTGAGATTATCGACCGAGCCGCCGGTGACTTCCGCCGTCGCCTGCGTGTTCGGCAACGCCTTCGACAGCACGTTGGCGATGGCGCCGCCGAGCGGATAGTAGACGCCGCCGGTGCCGCCGGTGCCGATCGCCATGGTCTTCTGCTGCGCGATGGCCGCACCGGCGAGGCCCGCGGTGGCCGCGAGCGCCATCGCGATCGAAATCTTTTTCAGGCTGGTCAGCATATCGGTTGCTCCCTTAAGTGTCGGATGAGGTGATGATGAGGACATCTAAACGGATCAGGGCCGCGCGCCCTTCTCCTTGAGATATTTCAATGCGCCGGGATGGTAAGGCGCGGGCGATTCCTTGTCGGTCTGGGTGGCGAGTTGGATGTTCTGGGCTTCCTTGTGCACCGCCACGAGGTCCGCCTTGTTTTCGAACACGGCTTTGGTGATCGCATAGGCCATGTCGTCGGACATCTTGTCCGTCGCCATCACCTGGTTCCAGGCGGAGAAGCCCTTGTTGTCTTTCGTCTGGCCGGGATAGCTGCCGGCCTTGATGGTGCTTGCCGCGAAAATCCGGCCGTATTTCTTGACGATCGGATCGAGCAGATGGTCGATGTCGATCAGCTTGATCGTCACGCCCGGCGATGCCGCGAGGTCGGTGACGGCGGCGGTCGGCACGCCGCCGCCCCAGAAGAACGCATCGATCTTGCGATCCTTCAACGCGCTGCCGGATTCCGCCACCGACAGACGCTCGCGCTTGACGTCGCGATCCTTGTCGAGGCCGGCGGCCTCCAGCAGGCGGAACGTCTGCGTCTCGGTCGCGCTGCCGGGCGCGCCTGAGGAAATGCGCTTGCCTTTGAGATCCTCGAAGGTCTCGATGCCGCTGCCCGCGATGGTAACGACGTGGATAGGGCTCGCATAAATCGTGACGATCGTGCGCAGCGGCACGGCGGTCTTGAATTTGCCTTCGCCTTTCACGGCGTCCGACGCGACGTCGCCGGTCATGAAGCCGAGGTCGGCTTGGGAGGATTCCAACAGCTTGATGTTGTCGACGCTGCCGCCGGTCACTTCCGCGGTCGCCTGAATGTTAGGGAGCTTTTTCGACAGCATGTTGGCAAGCCCGCCGCCGAGCGGATAGAAGATGCCGCCGGTGCCGCCGGTCGCGATCGCCAGCGTTTTGGTCTGCGCAACGGCAGCGGCCGTGCCGAGCCAAACTCCAAGCAATGGGCCGAGCAGGGCGACGCCGGTTAAGATCGCTTTCATTCCAACTCCCAATTTTTCGGCGCCGATTCTGTGACGGCGTCCGCTTTTGTCATCCGACGATTTCAGGCCGTCGCAGGTTGGCCGGGCGTTCTGGATTGCCAGAACAGCACGGCGGCCGCGATGATGAGGCCCGGCACGTACGTGTAGCTGATGTCGCGGCCGATCATGGCTTCGACGAGCGCTTCGATCAGGCTTGGAAACACCAGCAGCAATCCTGATAGCAAAAGCAGTCCGCTTTCGAGCCGGGTATTCTGTCGCAGGGCCCAGCCTTGTGCGACCGACGCCAAGGCAACGAGGCCGATCGTGGTCTTGATCGTGATTTCGACGATATCGACCCACGAGCCGCCCTTCGGGATCGACAGCAGCAAGCCCACGCCCTGCGGGTCGAGCACGAACACGAACGGAACCAGGAACGCCGGCAGCGTGTATTTCCACGATTGCAGCGTCGTCTTGTACGGGTCGCCGCCGGTGATAGCTGCGGCCGCGAACGGAGACAGCGCGGTCGGCGGCGAGACCTCGGAGAGCACCGCGTAAT
>JANMAN010000096.1:0-11840 GCA_031359885.1 Tardiphaga sp.
GTGCCGTTATAAAGCGCGATCGCGTATTCGACCTCGGCATCGACGTTGTCGGCCAACGACGCCGCCTGCAGCAGCCGCACGGCTTTGTTGAGATCCTTCTCGACGCCGGTGCCTTCGCGATAGAACGTCGCCAACGCGTATTGCGCTTCCGGGTTGCCGGCATCGGCGGCGACGCGGAGCAATTCGGCCGCGCGCTTGATGTCCTGCGGAAAAGTCTGACCGTCGAGATAGAGCAGCGCGAGATTGTAGGCGGCCTTCGGATTGCCGACCTTGGCGGCCGACGCCAGCCATCGCGCGCCTTCGTCGCGATCCGCCGGGCCGCCGCGTCCCGACATCCGCAGCATGGCGTATGCGAACATGCCCTGCGGGTCGCCGAAATCGGCGGCGCGCTTGAACCATTCGGCGGCCTTCGCATAGTCGCGCTTGACGCCGAGGCCGTTCGAATAAAGTTCGCCCAGCATCGCCATCGCCTTGGGATCGTTGTTCTCCTGCGCGCGCTGGACCGCGAGATCGAAGGCGCTCTTGTAAGCGCCGCGCTGATACGCGCCGTAGACCACGTCGACATTGGTGTTGTCAGATGGCGCGATGGTCGCGGCGGGCGGTGGTGCAGGCGCGGCGGGAGCCGGCGCTTTTTGAGACGCGGCCGGCGCTTTCGCGGGTGCCTTCGCGGGTGCTTTGGGGGCGGCCATCTTCGGCGCGGCTTTGGGGGCAGCTTTGGTCGCTTTCGGGATCGCTTTCGGAGCAGCTTTAGGAGGCGCTTTGGCTTTCGGAACCGGCGCGCGTTTCGAGCCCGGCGGCGGCTGCAATCCGGGCGGGGTCAGCGACATCTGCGCGACCGCGCCGCCGGTCAAGGCGAGCCAGCCCGTCAACAACGCTATGACACGCAGACCGGACATTCCCGTCGCTATCCCGATTCGCTTGATGATTGCCCCGCGGCCGATTGATCTAGCCTGATCGCATGTGCGGCGTCCATGAGCGCTGTCGCCGCGCCGCGCGGATCGTTCCAGATACAGTCGCCGACCAGTACGAAATCCGCACCGGCTTCGGCGAACAGCCTCGCTTCGTCGATGGTGTCCGCAAAACCGATGCAAGGCGGCTCGAACAATTCGGCCCACCAGTTGAGTCGCTCGGCAATCGCGTCGGTCGCCGGCCGCTGGCCATGACGATCCGGTTCGCCGAACAAGACATAATCTGCGCCGGCTTCGCCCGCGCTCATCGCATCGTGACGGGTGGTGAGATCGCCGACGCCAAGGATGCGGTCCGGCTTCAATGTCGGCAGCGCCTCCTGCATCGCATCGAGACCGCCGACATGCGCGCCGTCCGCGCCGCCGCGCGCAACCAGATCAGCATGCCCCTGCACCAACAGCGCGGCGCCGCCGGCTTGCACGACAGGCGCCAGCGTCTTGATCTGCGTAATCATGCTGCGCGGGTCGCTCGGTGCGAGCCGCAGCAACACGGCGGCGATATCTGTCGCGGCGAGCAACTCGGGAAGGGTTGCGGCGAAGGCGGCTGCGTCGTCGATGATCGGCGTCGCGAGGTACAGGCGAGGCGCGGGTCGCGGGGGCGGTGGCTTAGCCGAGGATTTACTCAAGGGGGAGGAGGCTTTCTTGGTGTCGGGGCAGGCGGCCGGTTCGCTTTTGCTGACGAGGGGTTATTAGCATCTCAACGATCACGCTAATCCAAGAAAGACAGCCAGAGCGCGATCGATCGCGATCATTTCGTCATCGGACAAGCGTCCGATGTGTTGGCCGATTCTTTTGGACGCGACGGTCGTAATCTTGTCGATCATAACCTGCGATGTTTTTAACAGGCCGTTGGTGGTGTTCGGCTCAATTGAGATCCGAACAGCCGGCACGTTGCGCAATTCGCTCGTCAGCAGCAGGACGGAAAGCGATGGGATGTCCGAGAACTCATTCGCCTGTACGATGATGGCTGGTCGCGGTTTGCCGAAATCACCTTGGGTGACAACACGGACGATATCGCCGCGTTTCATTTCCAACCTTCGTAGTCAGCCAGTTGTTCGATCTCCGCCAGGATAACTTCCTCCTGCGGATCGTTTTTGAGAACGGCACACTGCCTGCGGATGTCTTCGAGATAGCCAGGCGCCTTCACGTCCGGCAACCAAAGCGTCACCGGCTTCAGCCCCATGGCCTTCATCTTTTCGCGGTGCTTGCGGACGCGGTCGGCTCCGGCCGACCTGGCTTGATCGCTCATGCGAGGCTCCCAACGTTACATGTAACATACGGGCGACCTGTGGCACGTTCAAGGCCGGTCAGGCGATCTTGGCAGCCAATTCGCCCTTCGCGTAGCGCTTGGCCATCTCGGCAGTGGTCAGCACCTTCTTGATTTTGCCGGCCTGCCCAGCGGTGTTGAATTCCTGCAAACGCTGCTTGCAGAGCTTCACCATCGCGTCCATCGCCGGCTTCAAATATTTGCGCGGATCGAATTCGCTTGGATTCTCGCTGAGGATTTTCCTGATCTGGCCGGTCATGGCCATGCGGTTGTCGGTGTCGATGTTGATCTTGCGAACGCCGTGCTTGATGCCGCGCTGAATTTCGCTGACGGGAACGCCCCAGGTCGGCTTCATCTGGCCGCCGTACTGATTGATGATGTCCTGCAAATCCTGCGGCACCGACGACGAGCCGTGCATCACCAGATGCGTCTCGGGCAGCTTGCGGTGGATTTCCTCGATCACGTTCATGGCGAGGATGTCGCCGTCCGGCTTGCGGGTGAATTTGTACGCGCCATGCGACGTGCCCATCGCGATCGCGAGCGCATCGACCTGGGTTTCCTTGACGAACTTCACGGCCTCGTCGGGATTGGTCAGCAACTGATCGTGCGAGAGCTTGCCCTCCGCACCGTGGCCGTCCTCGGCTTCGCCCATGCCGCTTTCGAGCGACCCCAGCACGCCAAGTTCACCTTCGACCGAAATGCCGCCGAGATGCGCCATGTCGGTCACGGTTTTGGTGACGCCGACATTGTAATCCCAATCGGCTGCGGTCTTGCCGTCGGCCTTGAGCGAGCCGTCCATCATCACGGATGTGAAGCCGGCCTGGATCGCCGTCATGCATGTGTCGGGGCCGTTGCCGTGATCGAGATGCACGCAGACAGGGATCTGCGGATAAATTTCCGTCACCGCGTCCATCATGTGCTTGAGCATGATATCGTTGGCATAGGAGCGCGCGCCGCGCGACGCTTGGATGATGACGGGCGCATCGACGCTCGACGCGGCCTCCATGATCGCCAAGGCCTGTTCCATGTTGTTGATGTTGAAGGCGGGCACGCCGTAATCGTGTTCCGCCGCATGATCCAGCAATTGACGCAGCGTGATACGGGGCATGAGGACGCTCTCCTGACAGGCAAATTGACCAAGACAGCAGCGACTGGCGCGCTGTTGCAACGCTCATAGCGCGCCGTTTAGGTCAAGCCAAGGCAGGATCAGGTATCGTCGCGTTGAATCAGTTGTGGTTGGCCTCGAGCGTCGCAATGCGTGCCTCGATCGCCGTCAGGTTTTCAGCAAAGGTGCCTGCGGTGCTTTTGCCGACCACAAGAATGCCGGCCATATCGCGACGCTGTTTGCGCATGAGATCTTCCATGCGCTCGAACCGTTCGTCGATCCGATCGAAGCGTCGGTCGTGCTCGGACAGCTTCGCCTGGATCGATTTCAGGATTTCAAAAATCGCGTTTTCGACGTTCTCGGTCATGGAAAGAACGTAACAGAAACGAGGCTCATTCGCAAGCGAAATACTACCTCAAATTGTTTTGCCCTTGAGCACATCCACACCCGGCAAAGGCTTGCCTTCCATCCATTCGAGGAACGCGCCGCCTGCGGTCGAGATGTACGTGAAATCGTCGGCGACGCCGGCGTGGTTCAGCGCCGCGACCGTATCGCCGCCGCCGGCGACGGAGACGAGCTTGCCGGCCTTGGTGCGCAGCGCCGCATGCTTGGCGGCCGCGACGGTGCCGGTGTCGAACGGCGTCATCTCGAACGCGCCGAGCGGGCCGTTCCAGACCAGCGTTTTCGCATCGTCGATCGCAGCGTTAATGCGCGCGATCGATTGCGGGCCGACGTCGAGAATCATGCCAACGGCGGGGATCGCGTCGACGCTTGTGGCCTGCGATGGCGCGTTGGCCTTGAACTCATGCGCGACGACGGCGTCGACCGGTAGGATGATCGTGCAATGCGCGGCCTTCGCCGCGTCGAGAATTTTCAGGGCTGTCGGTGCGAGATCTTTCTCGCAAAGAGATTTGCCGATGCCGATGCCTTGCGCATGCAAAAACGTATTGGCCATGCCGCCGCCGATCACGAGCATATCCACCTTGCTGACCAGGTTCTGCAGCAGGTCGATCTTGCTGGAGACCTTCGCGCCGCCGACGATGGCGATGACGGGCTTGGTCGGTGCATCGAGCGCCTTGCCGAGCGCGTCGAGTTCGGCCTGCATCGTGCGGCCGGCGTAAGCAGGAAGTTTGTGGCCGAGGCCTTCGGTGGACGCGTGGGCGCGATGTGCGGCCGAGAAGGCGTCGTTGACGAAGATGTCACCGAACTGGGCCAGTTCGGCGATGAAAGCCGGGTCGTTGTTTTCTTCTTCCTTGTGGAAGCGCGTGTTCTCAAGGCACAGAATGTCGCCATTCTTCATCGCGGAGACGGCCTTCGCTGCGGTATCGCCGACGCAATCGGCGGCAAAGACGACGGGCTTGCCGATCACCTTCGCAAGCTCGGCCGCAACCGGCTTCAGCGAGTCTTTTTCATCGCGGCCTTTCGGGCGGCCGAAATGCGCGAGCAGGATAACCTTGCCGCCCTTGCCGGAAATCTCCGTGATGGTCGGCGCGATGCGTTCGAGCCGTGTCGCGTCGGTGACTTTGCCGTCGTCCATCGGCACGTTCAGATCGACACGCACGAGCACGCGCTTGCCGGAGACATCGACGTCGTCGAGGGTGCGGAAAGGTATGGTCATGGCGTTGTTCCGTACACAATGCATCGTGCAACGATGCACCGTCGAGCCGGGACCGTTACGTGCTCAAACGGTCCCGGTTCTGCCTCGCAGCACTGCGTGCCGCGGTGCGCCCGGGACAAGCAAAAGTCAGATCAGCTTTCCCATCGCGACGGCGGTGTCGGCCATGCGGTTGGAGAAGCCCCACTCGTTGTCGTACCAGGACATCACGCGCACCAGCGTGCCGTTCTGCACTTTGGTCTGGTCCATCGCGAAGGTGGACGAATGCGGATCATGGTTGAAGTCGATCGAGACGTTCGGCGCATTGGTGTAGCCGAGGATGCCCTTCAGCTTGCCGTCTGCGGCCGCCTTGATCGCTGCGTTGATCTCGGCAACGTCGGTCTTGCGCTTGGCGATGATCTTGAGATCGACCACCGAGACGTTCGGCGTCGGCACGCGGATAGCGACGCCGTCGAGCTTGCCTTGAAGTTCGGGCAGCACGAGACCGATCGCCTTGGCCGCACCCGTCGAGGTCGGAATCATCGACAGCGCCGCCGCGCGACCGCGATAGAGATCGCTATGCATGGTGTCGAGCGTCGGCTGGTCGCCGGTGTAAGCATGGATCGTCGTCATGAAGCCGGTCTCGATGCCGACCAGCTCGTTCAGCACCATCGCGACCGGCGCGAGGCAGTTGGTGGTGCAGGAGCCGTTGGAAACGACGAGGTGATCCTTGGTGAGCACGTTGGTGTTGACGCCGTAGACGATCGTCGCGTCGGCTCCGTCAGAGGGGGCGGACACCAGCACGCGTTTAGCGCCGGCGGTGAGATGCGCGGTCGCCTTGGCCTTGGCGCTGAAGATGCCTGTGCATTCCAACGCGATGTCGATGTTCAGCTCTTTCCACGGCAGCGCCGCGGGATCGCGAACGGCGAGCACCTTGATCTTGCCCTTGCCGAGATCGATTGAGTCGCCCTCGACCGTCACGGTGCCGGGAAAACGGCCGTGGACCGAATCGAAGCGCAGCAGATGGGCGTTGGTCTCGACCGGGCCGAGATCGTTGATGGCGACAACTTCGATGTCGCTGCGGTGGGCTTCATAGATCGCCCGCAGAACATTGCGGCCGATGCGGCCGAACCCGTTGATCGCAACCCGGACTGCCATTCAACTTCTCCCTTAGATCGAATTTGCGCTATTTCGGGGCTGTTATTGCCCCGAATGCACAGGCGTTGCAATGCGCCAGAGCCGCGAACTGCGCGATAGCGTTACTTCGTCTGCAAACGCTCCGCCGCAGCGTCGGCCACGGCTTCCGGCGTGATGCCGAAATGCTTGTAGAGCTCTTTATATGGGGCGCTGGCGCCGAAACTGCTCATACCGATGAAGATACCATCCATGCCGATGATGGCGTCCCAGCCCTGACGCACGGCGGCTTCGATGCCGACATTGACCTTGGCTTTGCCGATGATGGCCGCGCGGGCAGCGGCATCGCTCTCCAGCAGCAGATCCATGCAGGGCACCGACACGACGCGGGCCTGGATGCCCTTGGCCGCCAGCAATTTGCGGGCGTTCATGGCGATCTCGACTTCGGAGCCCGAGGCGAAGATCGACACCTGCGCCTCGCCGTCGGCGGCGGCCAACTCGTACGCGCCGGCCGCGCATTTGTTGTCGGCATCGGCGGTGAGGCGCAACTGCGGCAAGTTCTGGCGGGTCAGCGCCAGCGCGCTTGGACGATGCTCGGATTCGAGTGCGAGCTGCCAGCATTCGAGCGTCTCGACCGTGTCGCAGGGCCGGAACACGTTGAGGTTCGGGATCGCGCGCATCGCGGCCAGATGCTCGACTGGCTGATGGGTCGGGCCGTCTTCGCCGAGGCCGATAGAATCATGCGTCAACACATGGATGACGCGCTCGCCCATCAGCGCTGCGAGCCGCAACGCCGGGCGCAGGTAATCGGAGAACACGAGGAACGTGCCGGAATAGGGGATGACGCCGCCATGCAGCGCCATGCCGTTCATCGCCGCCGCCATGCCGTGCTCGCGGATGCCGTAATGCACGAAGCGGCCGCCGTAATTGTTGTCGGAGACCGACACCATGCCCTTGGCGCGGGTGTTGTTGGAGCCGGTCAAATCCGCAGAGCCGCCGATCATTTCGGGCACTGCCGCCACCAGCACGTTGATGGCGTTCTCCGAGGCGATGCGGGTAGCGATGTCCTTCGGCGCGGCGGCGAGATCGGCCTTCATGCCCTTGACCGCGTTCGCCAGCGCCGCCTTCGGCAATTCGCCGCGCATGCGGCGTTCGAATTCCGCGCGCTTGGCGGCATCCGCTTGACCAATGCGCTGCGACCAATCCCGATGCGCCGACGCGCCGCGCGATCCAGCCGCGCGCCAGGCGTCGAGAATATCCTTCGGAATTTCGAACGCTGGCGCGTCCCAGCCGAGCTTCTTGCGGGCGCCGGCGATTTCTTCGGCGCCGAGCGGCGAGCCGTGAGACTTTTCCGAACCGGCCTTGGTCGGCGCGCCGAAGGCGATCACGGTTTTGCACGCGATCAACGAGGGGCGGTCCGCGTTCTGCGCGCGGGTCAACGCGTCGGCGATGGCTTTCTGGTCGTGTCCGTCGATGCGTTCGGCGGCCCAGCCGGCGGCCTCGAAACGCTTGATCTGATCGACCGAATCCGACAGCGAAATCGCACCGTCGATCGAGATGCCGTTGTCGTCGAACAGCACGATCAGCCGGTTGAGCTTGAGATGGCCAGCCAGCGCGATCGCCTCCTGGCTCAGGCCTTCCATGAGGTCGCCGTCCGACGCCAGCACGTAAGTGTGGTGATCGACGAGATCGCCGCCGAACTCCGCGGCGAGATGCCGCTCCGCCATCGCCATGCCGACGGCCGTCGCGATGCCCTGGCCGAGCGGGCCGGTGGTGGTCTCGATCCCCTTGGTATGGAAATTCTCGGGGTGGCCGGGGGTCAACGAGCCCATCTGACGAAAACGCTTTATCTGGTCGATCGTCATCTGCTCGTTGCCGGTCAGATACAGCAACGCATAGAGCAGCATCGAGCCGTGGCCCGCCGACAGCACGAAGCGGTCGCGATCCGGCCATTTGGGATCGGCGGCGTCGAACTTCAGAAATTGCGTAAACAGCACGGTCGCCATGTCGGCCGCGCCCATCGGCAATCCTGGATGGCCGGATTTCGCCTGCTCGACGGCGTCCATCGCCAGAGCGCGGATTGCATTGGCCATCTGGGAATGATCGACGCGCGACATGGGACCGGCCTGAAATTCGAGGGAGGACAAAAGGGATCGCTGGATAGCATCAGCCTTCCCAAGAGTCCAAAACCTTGGCGAACGTTCGAGCGGCTGCAACCGCTTTGCGGTGCATAGCGCGTGCGACGGCGTTGCGCTCGGCTCGCGGTCCACGTAAATTTCATGCTCTAAACGATTGGCGTGTCGCGGTTTTCGCAGCACCCATCGAAGCCGAACCAAACCTCTCAACACGGGTGCTGCGTCATCGCGATGAACGATCGTCCTGCCAACGGCGCTGCGACACCGGATTCGGCCGCCGAGATCGATGCGGCGACCCGGCGTTTGATGAGCGCGCTCGATGCGCTCGATAATGCCGTCGAGCGCCGCCGCGAGGCCGACCGCGACGAAGACGAACTGGCGACGCGCATTCAGGCGCTCGGCGCGGATCGCTCGCGGCTGGCCGACGAACTCGACAACACGCTGGTAAAATCGCGGCGTCTGGAGCGCGCGAATCGCGAGATCGCCGAGCGGCTCGACACCGCGATCGGGACGATCCGGCTCGTGCTCGACGCGGAGGAAACGCCGTGAGCCACATCAACGTCACCATCAACGGCCGGCAATACCGGATGGCGTGCGAGCCGGGGCAGGAGACACGGCTGCTCAAGCTTGCCGATGGCCTCGAAACCCGCGTCGAAAGCCTGCGCGGAAAATTCGGCGAAATCGGCGACGGGCGGTTGACCGTGATGGCCGCGCTGATGGTTGCGGACGAATTGGTCGATGCACAAGCGCGGATCAGGGCGCTTGAAGAGGAATTGAATGCGGTGCGCGACGTCCGGGTGGCGGCTGCGGATCGCGCGCGGGCCACGCAGAATGCCGTCGCAGCCGCCTTGAACGCTGCGGCCGACCGCATCGAGAAAACCACGCAGGTCTTGAATCGCACCATCGGCGGCGGCATCGCGATGGGCTGAGGCGTGCGAGGGCACTGGCGCATCGCCGCCATCGGGCCTACATTGGTCTGGCGAGGCTGCGTCGCACGTCAGGAGCCATATAATCCCCGGGGCCTTATCGATCCTCACGGGAACTGTCCCTGGCCGGGTCCGTGGATCCGGTCACATGGTGCCCACCTACTTTCGTAGGTGCTCCGGGATCGAGTGCTCCAACGGCTTTCGCGGCTTCGCACTTTTATTTTGATTGTACCGGTCTATGCGGCATGGCGGGTCTCATGAGCATCAACGTATCCCTGACCGATGATCTCGGCGATTTCGTTCAGGATCGGATTGCGAGCGGGCGCTACGCGTCTGCGAACGACGTGGTCCGGGATGCGCTGCGTCTCCTGGAGCAGCACGAAGAAAACGCCCGCAAGCTGGAATGGCTTCGTGAGGCTTATCGCGAAGGTCTTGAAAGCGGGATTGCTGGTGAGATCGATTTCGATGAGATCCGCGCAGAGGGGCGAGCCATCCTAAGTAAGGCAGCTAAATAATTGGCCCTTCGTTTTACGAAACGAGCTAGGCAAGACATTCTCGGGATCTGGGTTCATATCGCGCAAAAGAGCCCTTCGATCGCCGACCGTATCAGCGTGCAAATCGATACCGGGTGTCGGCGGCTAGCGACGTTTCCTGAAATGGGACCGGAACGTCCTGATGTTGCTTCGGGCGTACGCGCCATCGTTATCGATCGTTGGCTCGCAATAGACCGTGTTTTGCCAGACGGTGTTGTCATAGTGCGCGTCGTTGATGGCGCTCGGAACTTAACCGGTCTTAACTTGCCCGATGAGTAAGGCTGACATCCGCATCGCCGCGCTCGCGAAACGCGACGCGTCGGATGCCGCAGAGCGCGTTGCCGCCGCGCAGGCCATTGCCGCGCGCGGGTTGCCGATCTCGTTGCCCGCCAATGCGATCGTCTCCGGTTTCTGGCCGATCCGCAGCGAGATCGATCCGCGTCCTTTGATGAAGGCTCTCGAACAACATGGCGCGCGGCTGGCGTTGCCGGTGATCGGCCCGCGCGATGCGCCGTTAACGTTCCGCGCTTGGACCGACGACGCGCTGCTCAAGCCCGGCCCGCTTGGTATCTCGCAGCCGCCGCCGGACGCCGAACAACTCACACCCGACATCGTGCTGGTGCCGCTCGCGGCGTTCGACCGCAGCGGCCACCGCATCGGCTATGGCGCGGGGCTGTACGATCGCACGCTAACGCAACTGCGCGCGCTAAAGCCAATCGTCGCAATCGGCATCGCCTTTGCTCTGCAGGAAATCGTACAGGTGCCGGCGACGGCGCACGACGCACGGTTGGATTTCATGCTAACGGACATCGAAACCATCGATTTCCGGAGCGGTTGATTTTGCGCATCTTGTTCATCGGCGATGTCGTCGGAAAATCCGGGCGCACCGTTTTTCTCGACAGGCTGCCCGGCCTGATCAGCGCGTGGACGCTCGATCTCGTGATCGTCAACGGCGAGAACGCCGCCGGTGGCTTCGGCATCACGGAATCGATCTACAATGATTTCATCGATGCCGGCGCGGATGCCGTCACGCTCGGCAATCACGCGTGGAATCAGAAAGAAGCGCTGGTGTTCATCGAACGCGCGCCGCGCCTCGTGCGTCCCTTGAATTTTCCGCGTCACACGCCGGGTCGAGGGGCCGCCATGGTCGATGCCAAGAACGGCGCGAAGGCGCTCGTCATCAATGCGATGGGCCGCGTGTTCATGGAGCCGCTCAACGATCCGTTCGCTGCTATCGGTCGCGAACTCGACGCCTGCCCGCTGCGCGAGGCGGTCGATGCCATCGTCGTCGATTTCCACGGCGAGGCGTCGAGCGAAAAGCAGGGCATGGGCTATTTCTGCGACGGCCGCGTCAGCCTCGTCGTCGGCACACATACGCATGTGCCGACCGCCGACCATCAGATTCTCAACGGCGGCACGGCCTACATGACCGACGCCGGAATGACCGGCGATTATGATTCCGTGATCGGGATGCAGAAGGAGGAGCCGGTGCGGCGCTTCACGACCGGCATTCCGTCGGGGCGTTTCGAGCCGGCGTTCGGGCCAGCGACGCTGAGCGGCGTCGCGGTCGAGACCGACGACAAAACCGGGTTGGCGATTAAGATCGCGCCGGTGCGGCTCGGCGGCCGGCTGACGCAGACCCAGCCGGACTTCTGGATCGGCTGAGCCGACGTGGTTGCGGTGGGTCCGCGACCGGATTATTGGCTTCCTGACAATTTCACGAGAGACGCGACATGGCCGGGCATTCCCAGTTCAAGAACATCATGCATCGCAAGGGCAAGCAGGATGCCCAGAAATCGAAGCTGTTCAGCAAGCTGGCGCGGGAAATCACCGTCGCGGCCAAGATGGGCCAGCCCGACCCGGCGATGAATGCGCGGCTGCGCGCAGCGATCATCACCGCGCGGCAAGAGAACATGTCGAAGGATTCGATCGAGCGCGCCGTGAAGAAGGCGATCGGCGGAGACTCCGAGCATTACGACGAAATCCGCTACGAGGGTTACGGCCCCGGCGGCATCGCCGTGATCGTTGAGGCGCTGACCGACAACCGCAATCGCGCGGCGTCCGATATCCGCTCCTACTTCACGAAATCCGGCGGCAATCTCGGCGAAACTGGCTCGGTCGCCTTCATGTTCGATCATGTCGGCATTATCGAATACGACGCCAAGGCTGCGTCCGACGACG
>JANMAN010000102.1:0-4117 GCA_031359885.1 Tardiphaga sp.
GTCTAAGCCGCGACGACGGTCTGTTTCTGCTCGCCGAGCCCAGCGATGCCGAGCGTCATGACGTCGCCGACGTTCAAGAACTTCGGCGGCTTCATGCCGAGGCCGACGCCGGGCGGCGTGCCCGTCGTGATGATGTCGCCGGGCATCAGCGTCATGATCTCGGACACGTAGGACACGATCTTCGGCACGTTGAAGATCATCGTCGCCGTCGAACCGGTCTGGCAGCGCTGGCCGTTGACGTCGAGCCACATGTCGAGCTTGTGCACGTCGCCGACCGCATCGGCCGTCACCAGCCACGGACCCAGCGGGCCGAACGTGTCGTGCGATTTGCCTTTGGTCCATTGCCCGCCGCGCTCGATCTGGAAAAACCGCTCGGAGACGTCGTTGCAGACCGCGTAGCCCGCGACATGCTTGAGGGCATCCGCTTCGGAGACGTATTTCGTACGGGAGCCGATGACGATCGCGAGTTCGACCTCCCAGTCGAGCTTGGTCGAGCCGCGCGGCTTTTCGACATCGTCGTTCGGTCCGCACATGCTGCTGGTGGCCTTGATGAACACGATCGGCTCGGCCGGGATCGGCATGCCTGACTCGGCGGCGTGATCGGCGTAATTCAAACCGATGGCGATGAATTTCGGCGCGCCGCCGACCGGCGATCCGAGCCGCTGCTTGCCGTCGACCGCCGGGAGCGTGCTCGCATCGAGCTTGCCGAGCGATGCGAGGTTGGCGGGCGAGAACGCGTCGCCGGCGAAATCCTTCACCTGACCGGACAGGTCGCGCAACTGGCCTTTGTCGTCGATCAGGCCCGGTTTTTCATGGCCGACTGCGCCGTATCTCACGAGTTTCATCGCTCACTCCCTTTAGGATTTTTACTGTTGGACAAGTCATGGAACAGCGCGCGGCGGAATTCAACCCGCTGCATCTGTCGCTAGATGGCCTCAAACCGGAACGCGTCGCTGTCGCGCTTGATGTATCCGGCGTCGAAATGCCCGCCGATCACCAGCGTCGCCGTGTCGGCAAAGCGTGCGAACAGCTCCCGACGCGTGCGGGCCGATTGGGCCTGATCGGAATCGGCGGTCGAGGACCAATCGAGATGCGCCATCTGGATCGGGTGATGCGCGACGTCGCCGGTCAGTAACGCCTCTGCCCCATCCGATCTGATGAGAACGCTGACATGGCCAGGGCTGTGACCGGGGGTCGGAATGAGCGTGATCTCGTCGCTTACTTGATGATCGCCTTCAACGAGGTCGGCGCGGCCGGCATCGACGATCGGCTTCACGGAATCCGCGAAGACCGCCGCGTGCTCGGGCGTATCGCTGTGGTCGCGCCAGTGTTCGTATTCCGCGCGGCCGAAGACGTAGCGCGCCTTCGGAAAAGTCGGCACCCAGTGGCCGTCCGCGAGGCGCGTATTCCAGCCGACGTGATCGACGTGCAGATGCGTGCACAGCACCGTATCGATCGTCTCCGGCGCGAAGCCTGCGGCCGTCATGGTTTGCAAAAAGGGCAAGGTGCGATGATTCCAGGCCGGCACGCCGCGGCCGGTCTTGTCGTTGCCGAGACCTGTGTCGACCACGATGCGCTGCGTCGAGGTTTCGACGACCAGCGAATGGATCGACATCCGCAGTTTGCCTTCCGGCGTCGCGAAATGCGGGATCATCCAGGGCAGGGCCTTGATCTCGTCGGGCCCGGCTTGGGGCAAAATGAAACGCGTGCTGCCGACCATTTCGAGTTCGACGATCTTGGTGATCTTAACTTTGCCGACGGTCCAGTTCATGCGCGCGCTCCCGTTTTTATCGTTGCCGGCACAGAACGTCCGAACGGCCGCTTGTGCAAGTGCGATGGATCGTCCGCACGTCTCGCGCGTTGAACGATAGTTTTGCCAAGGAGTGTGCCATGCCCGAACTCTCGATAGCCACCGACCAGGTCACCTTTCTGATCGAGAAGGCCCGCCAATTCGATATGAAGGTCGACGATACAGACGTCGTCTCCGGCTCGAACGGCGCGGACGACAACATGGTCGACGTGCTGGAAGATGACGGCAACGACCCGGTGGTGCAGGAAATTCGAGGTTTTATCGCGGCACTGACCGAGGACGAGCAGATCGATCTCGTCGCGCTGATGCGGCTCGGACGCGGCGACGGCACGCTGGACGATTGGAGCCAGTTGCGCCGCGAGGCCGCCGACGGGCGCAACGGCCGCACGGCGAGTTACCTTTTGGGCGAGCCCATGCTCGGCGATTTGCTCGCCGAGGGGCTCGCCGCGTTTGGATTGTCCTACGCCGACGAGCGCATCACGCCCGCCACCTGATCCGCGTGGTTACATAGTGCCGGGAAACGCACCGCCGTCGAGCAGGATATTTTGGCCGGTGATGAAGCCGGATTTTGCGCCGCACAGAAACGCGCAGGCCAAACCGAATTCTTCCGGGTCGCCGAAACGCCCGGCCGGATTTTCCGCCATCCGCTTTTTGATGATGTCCTCGACCGGCACGCCCGTCGCCTTGGACTGACCGGCGGTCACAGTCCTGATCCGGTCCGTATCGAAGGGACCCGGCAGCAGCCCGTTGATCGTGACGTTGTCGCGCACGGTCTTGCGCGAAAGCCCCGCGACGAATCCGGTAAGGCCGGAGCGTGCACCGTTCGACAGGCCCAGAACGTCGATCGGGGCCTTCACGGCCGCCGATGTGATGTTGACGATGCGGCCGAACTTGCGGGCGATCATGCCGTCCACCGTCGCCTTGATGAGTTCGATCGGCGTCAGCATGTTGGCGTCGATCGCTTTCAGCCAATAGTCGCGCGTCCAATTGCGGAAATCGCCGGGCGGCGGGCCGCCGGCATTGTTGACGAGAATGTCGAGTTGGCCGCCGGCCTTCAGCGCGTCGGCGCGGCCTTCCGGCGTCGTGATGTCGCCGACGACCTCGTTCACCTCGATGCCCGGATAGGTGGCGCGGATATGGTCGGCGGTCGCTTTCAGCGCCTCAGCGCCGCGCGCGGTGAGGGTGACATGCACGCCTTCGGCGGCGAGCGCGATCGCACAGGCGCGGCCGAGGCCCTTGCTGGAGGCGCAAATCAATGCGCGGCGACCCTTCAATCCGAGATCCATCGTCTTTTCCCTTGCGTTTCTTGGGTGATCCGAGACGCCCTTGTAGCCGGTTCGGGCGGGGGAGGTAAACGTGGCTAGATCGGGCGCTCGCGTTTGAGTCTGTCGATCTGAAGGACGACCTCGGGCGGCAGCGATCTGATGCCGGTTGCTGCGGCGGCGGACAGCATCGGCCGAAGCGTGGAGCCCGCGAGGTAAGACGGCTGAGCATGCGCGGGAATCAGTCGATCGAATATCATCACCAGAGTCACGGCGATCAGCCCGACGCGGAGCGCACCGAGCGCGGCACCGCCCAAGCGGTCCGCGAGATTGATGCCGGCGCCGATCATGTCGTCGACGGCCGCGCGCAGCAGCATGCCCAGCACGATTCCGGAGCCGAGAAACGTGGCGAAGAAGACGATCGAACTCTGCGTCAAAGGTCGGCCGAGCGACGTCACGGCCTCCGGCGCGATCAGCGAGGTGGCCCAGATCGCAATCGGCATCGCGGCGACGTAGCCGAGGATCGTCATGGCACTGCGCACCAGGCCGGCGCGATAACCGATCGCCGTGACCACGATCAGCGCAAGTCCGACAAAACCATCGAAGAGATTCATTCCGTCCCGCCGTGCAATCGATCTTGGGCGAGCGGGATCATCAGATGCTGGCGGTAAACGAACCGCAGTCGAAATGGCACAAAACCGCCGCAAATCGGCATTGCAACAAAAATGCGAAAAGATCGCTCGCGGCCCTTTCCAAACCGGGTCGGCGTTGGTACACACCCCTCGCACCGCGGCTTTGCCCCGGTCGCCCTCTCAGAATGCGTCGCATGACTGTGGGACCGGACCGATCAGTGCGTCATGCACCGGGACGACTTCCGCCGACTTCGATTTTCTAAAGGGCATGCAACAGTTTAACGCGGGGTGGAGCAGCCCGGTAGCTCGTCAGGCTCATAACCTGAAGGTCATAGGTTCAAATCCTATCCCCGCAACCAAACACGACAAAGCCCGCCGGCATTGCGGGCTTTTTTGTGTTTGCGCGCAATTAT
>JANMAN010000105.1:0-2842 GCA_031359885.1 Tardiphaga sp.
TCGAGGAGACGCTGCTGATCGCCGTCGTGCTGGTGATCCTCGTGATCTTCCTGTTCCTGCGCTCGGCGTGGGCGACGTTCATTCCCGCACTGGCGGTTCCGATCTCGCTGTTCGGCACCTGCGCCGTGATGTACATGCTCGACTTCTCGATCAACAACATGACGCTTCTGGCGCTAACATTGTCGGTTGGCTTTGTCGTCGACGACGCCATCGTCATGCTGGAAAACATCGTTCGGCATATCGAGCATGGCATGAAGCCTTTCGACGCTGCGCTGAAGGGTGCGCGCGAAATCGGCTTTACGATCATCTCGATCACGTTCTCCCTGATCGCAGTGTTCATCCCGGTGTTGCTGATGGGCGGCATCGTCGGCCGCGTCTTCCGCGAATTCGCCGTGACCATCGCCGTCGCCATCGTCGTGTCCGGCTTCGTGTCGCTGACGCTGACGCCGATGCTCTGCGCACGCGTGCTCAAGGCGCACGATCCGACCAAAAAAGAAAACATTGTGCTGCGTGCGTTCGAGGCGATGTTCTCAGCCTGGCTGCGCGGCTATGAGTGGGCTCTCGATCGGGTTCTTGCTTATAAAGGCGTGATGCTGCTGGTGACTCTCGGTACGCTGGCCGGCACGGTCTGGCTTTATGTCGTGGTGCCGAAGGGCTTCTTCCCGCAGGAAGACACCGGCTACCTGACAGGTGTCGTGGAGGCCGCGACCGACACCTCGTTCGAGGCGATGAAGGTGCGGCAGCAGGCGCTGGTCGAGGTTCTGAAATCCGATCCCGCCGTCGATTACATCAATTCTACGGTCGGTTCGGGCGGGCCGAACCCGACAGCCAATTACGGCCGCGTGTTCATCGCCCTGAAGCCGCAGAAAACCCGCGATCCGGCACCTGTCGTCATCGCGCGATTGCGGCAGAAGGCGACGGCGGTGCCGGGCCTGCAGGCGTTCTTCCAGAGCATTCAAAACCTGAATGTCGGCGGGCGGATTTCCAAGAGCCAGTATCAATACGTTCTGCAAAGCGGCGATACGGCATCGCTCTATCGCCTCGCGCCTGAGATGCGCGACAAGATCGCGAAAATTCCGGGACTGCTCGACGTCACCACCGACCTCTACATCAAAAATCCGCAGATGACGGTCGATATCGATCGCGAAAAGGCCGGCGTTTACGGCATCACGGTCGATCAGGTCCGCAACCAACTCTACAACGCGTTCGGCTCGCGGCAGGTCGGCACCATCTACACGCCGTCGAACGACTACCAGATCATCCTCGAAGCGCAGCCGCAGTTCCGCGTCGACCCGTCCGATCTGTCGAAGCTGTATCTGAAGACTGCGAACAACCAGACCATTCCGCTCGACGCCGTCGCGAAGCTGACGCCGTCCGTGGGACCACTGCAGATCAACCATCAGGGTCAGCAGCCGGCGGTGACGATCTCGTTCAACCTGCAACCGGGAACGTCGCTCGGTTACGCCGTGGACCAGATCACGCAGGTGGAGCGCGACTCGAATTTACCGGTGACGATCGCGACCGGGTTCTCCGGTACAGCGCAGGTGTTTCAGGATTCGCTGCGCGGGCAGGGGGTGCTGATCTTGGCGGCGGTGTTCGCTGCCTTCGTCATTCTCGGCATTCTCTACGAGAGCTTCATCCATCCGATCACGATCATTTCGGGGCTGCCGTCCGCCGGCATCGGCGCGATCCTGACGCTCATGCTGTTCAACATGGAATTGTCGGTCATTGCGATGATCGGCATCGTCATGCTCGTGGGCATCGTCAAGAAAAACGCGATCATGATGGTGGACTTCGCTCTGGAGCGCCGCCGCGTCGGGCTGTCGGCCGAACATGCGATCCGCGAAGCGGCGTTGTTGCGTTTCCGTCCGATCATGATGACGACCTTTGCCGCGATCTTCGGGACGCTGCCGATCGCACTCGGTGCCGGTGCGGGCGCCGAGTTGCGCCAGCCACTCGGCGTTGCCGTGGTGGGCGGTCTGATGGTGTCGCAGATTTTGACGCTGTTCATCACGCCGGTGATCTACATCTATCTCGACCGCATCGATCGCAAGCTGAAGCGCCGCCTCGATCCGACGCTCGTCGAGCCGGTCGAGATCGATCGTCCGCGCGTCGTTGCGGCGGAATAAACTGATGAGTTTTGTATTTGCTCTTGTCGCCATTGCGGTCGCGTGGTTCGCCGGGCCCGTGCGTGCCGACGAGCCGATCGAGATTTTCGACGCGCATCTGCATTACAACTGGGAGCCGAAGCCCTATTTTCAGCCGGACGAGGTCCTCGCGCTGTTCAAGAAACACCGCGTCACCGGTATCCTCGCGACCAGCCGGCCCAACACCGGCACCCATGCGCTGATGGATGCGAGAGCCGTCGGCCTACAAGTGGTGCCGTTCATCCGGCCCTATCAAATCCGCGCGGATATCGGCACCTGGAATAACGACCCCGCGATTTTCGATCTCGTTCAAAGCGAGTTCAAGCGCGGCTATTATCGCGGCATCGGCGAGTTTCATCTGACCGGAAAAGCCGCTGACACCGATTGGGTGAAAAAGACCGTCAATTTTGCCGTGGCCAATAATCTTTATCTGCACGCCCATGCCGATGCGGAAGCCGTCGATATTCTGATGCGACACAATTCGCGCGCGCAGATCATCTGGGCGCATACCGGCTTCGGCCTGCCGCCCGACCGGGTCGCGGCGATGCTCGAAACATATCCGAAGCTGTGGGGCGAGCTGTCATATCGCAGCGGCATAACGGATGCCGGCAAACTCACGCCGGAGTGGCGCGCGCTGTTCGAGCGGTTTCCGGATCGGTTTTTAGTCGGATCGGATACTTGGATCGCCGAACGCT
>JANMAN010000107.1:0-2583 GCA_031359885.1 Tardiphaga sp.
ATGATGTCGGCGTCGCGGTTGCCCGAGACATACCACATGATGACCTTGTCGCCTTTTTTGATTTGCTTGCCGCCGATCACGATGTCGGTGGTTGCGGTCCGGCGCATATGCGCCAAAGGCGTTTGCCAGCGGATGATCTCCGGCACCATGCTGTCGATCAGCGCTGGGTTCGCGCGCAGCTTGTCGTATTCGCCCGGAAATTTGTTCAGCGCATAAAGGCCGCCGGACATCGAATTGCGGGTGGTGTCGTTGCCGCCGACAATCAACAGGATGATATTGCCGAGGAAGTTCTGCGAGTCGAGGTCGCGCGTCGCATCGCTGTGCGCCATCATCGAGAGCAGATCACTTTTCGGCGGCTGGTTCTGACGCTCCTTGAACAGCCGCGCGAAATAATCGCCGCAAGCGATCAGTTCGGCCTGCCGTTTCAATTCGGCGTCTTCGTTCGCCGGCAACGTCGTCGCGACGTCCGACCAATGCGTCAGCTTGCGGCGCTCATCCCATGGGAAATCGAACAGTGCCGCAAGCATTTGTGTCGTCAGTTCGATGGAGACCCGATCGACCCAATCGAACGTTTCGTTGCGCGGCAGGCTGTCGAGCACCTGTCCGGCGCGCTGGCGAATGGAATCGGCCAGCGCGTCCATATGGGTCGGCGTGAACATCGGGGCCACGGTCTTGCGCTGCGGCGAATGGGTTGGCGGGTCCATCGCGATGAAGCTCGGGCGCCGATAATCGACGCCGGCGTCGCGGATGGTGATGCCGCCGAGGCCCGCTGCCGACGAAAACGCCGTGTGGTTGGTCTCAATGCTCATGATGTCGTTGTATTTGGTGGTCGACCAATACGGCCCGAACACGCTATCGCGACAGTAATGCACCGGCTCCTCGGCGCGCAGCCGCTCGAAATACGGCCAGAACGTATCGTCGCGAAATAGGGCTGGATCGCCGGGGTTGAAGTCCGCCAATGGCGTCGCATAAGCGCGGGTGCGGGCAGCCTCAAGCGGATCGCGCAGGACATCGAGCGTGCCGTGCATCGTTGCGTCTCCCTATCAATCGGCCGGGTAGACCCCGGATCGCTTATTGGGCGGAATTACAGCCTTTTGTTCGGGGCGAGGCAAGGCTTGATTCTCGGCAAGGCGAGGAGACAAGCCCTCGCCTTCGAGGGCAAAGCGATGAGGCAATCCACTGTTTCGTGCTTTGGCTTGTGCGGGCTGGTTGGCAGTTCGCCATGACGATCAGCGTGACATTTCACGGTCAGCCGTTTAGCTCTGTCGCAGACCCAAAGTATCAGAATTCGACCGGAGGCGGCCCGCTCATGATCCCAAACGCGCAACCCATGTTCAATTTCGACCTCGGCGAAACCGCCGATGCGATCCGCGAGACGGTTCATGATTTCTCGCAGAACGAAATCGCGCCGCGTGCCGAGGAGATCGACAAAACCAACATGTTTCCGCGCGATCTGTGGCCCCGAATCGGTGCGCTTGGGCTGCATGGCATCACCGTCGAGGAGGAATATGGTGGCGCGGGCCTCGGCTACCTCGAACACTGCATCGCGGTCGAAGAAATATCGCGCGCGTCCGCATCGGTCGGCCTGTCTTACGGCGCGCATTCGAATCTGTGCGTCAATCAACTTCGCCGCAACGGTAACGATGCGCAGAAGCGCAAATACCTGCCGAAGCTGATTTCCGGCGATCACGTCGGTTCGCTCGCGATGTCCGAGCCGGGATCGGGCTCCGACGTCGTGTCGATGAAGTGCCGTGCAGACAAGAAGGGCGACCGCTATGTCATCAACGGCAACAAGATGTGGATCACCAATGGCCCGGTCGCCGATACGTTGGTTGTCTATGCAAAGACCGATCTCGCAGCCGAATCGCGCGGCATCACGGCCTTCATCATCGAAAAAGGTATGAAGGGTTTTTCGACCGCACAGAAGCTCGATAAACTCGGGATGCGCGGCTCGGACACCTGCGAGCTGGTGTTCGTCGATTGCGAAGTGCCGGAAGAAAACGTGCTCGGGCAGGTTGGGCGCGGCGTCAACGTGCTGATGTCCGGCCTCGATTACGAGCGTGCCGTCTTGGCCGCCGGGCCTCTCGGCATCATGCAGGCCTGCATGGATATCGTGTTGCCATATGTCCATGAGCGCAAGCAGTTCGGCCAGCCGATCGGCACATTTCAGCTTGTTCAGGCGAAGGTCGCCGACATGTATGTGATGCTCAGCACGTCGCGGGCCTATGTGTACGCAGTGGCTAAAGCCTGCGATCGAGGCGAGACCACGCGTGAGGACGCCGCCGGGGCTATTTTGTATGCCGCCGAGAAGGCGACGCAATGTGCGCTCGATGCCATCCAATTGCTGGGCGGCAACGGCTATATCAACGATTACGCGACGGGGCGGCTGCTGCGCGATGCCAAGCTTTACGAGATCGGCGCGGGAACGAGCGAAATCCGCCGCATGCTGATCGGCCGCGAACTTTTCGCTGAAAGCGCCTGACGAATTGACCTTCCATACACGGTGTCTATGGATAGGCGACATGCCGCGTTATCTCACTGACCAGGACATCGCCGATTTTCGGGCAGAACTGTGCCGCGTCG
>JANMAN010000134.1:0-2177 GCA_031359885.1 Tardiphaga sp.
TTGGACGAGCCGACCGAAGGCATCCAGCCGTCGATCATCAAGGACATCGGCCGCGCGATCTCCTATCTGCGCAGCCTCGGCACTATCGCGATCGTGCTGGTCGAGCAGTATCTCGACTTCGCCTGCGAACTCGGCGACAATTTCGCGGTGATGGATCGCGGAGCGGTGAAATATGCGTGCGATAAAGCCGCGATGGACCCCGCCGAAATCAGCCGGCAGATGGCGCTATAGCTACGTTTCAGCGAACGGACTTCGATGCAGATCGATCAACTGACCGCAGCGGACCATTTCGCCGCCAATCGCGCGCGGGGTGTGGTCAAGTTCGACGTCGCGCTGATCGACGGCAAGACGCGCCGCCGCGAACTGCACGAGTCGGGTTCGTTGCGGGTGCGGTTTCCGTCGCCGGAGGATCGCGGCCTGTCGGCCGTGTTCGTCAATACGGCCGGCGGCGTTGCGGGTGGCGACGCCTTCGGCATTGACATCTTCCTCAGCGACAATGCGCGTCTCGCGGTGACGACGGCCGCTGCCGAAAAAGTCTATCGCTCGCACGGACCCGCGTCGCAGCTCGACATTTCGTTGAAAGTCGACGCCGGCGCGCATTTGGCATGGATGCCGCAGGAAACCATCTTGTTCGATCAGGCCCGTGTCGCGCGGCGTATCGACATCGATCTGGCCGAGACGTCGTCGCTCGTGCTGTGCGAGATGGTCGTGTTCGGCCGTGCCGCGATGGGTGAGACCATGCGCGAGGGTCAGTTCGTCGATCGCTGGCGGCTCCGCCGTGGCGGAAAGCTTGTCTTTGCCGAAACGATACGGCTCGATGGCGATATCGGCACGGTGCTGGCGAAGCGCGCCGTCGCACACGGCGGCGTCGCGATCGGCACAGCGCTGATCGTTCCTGGCGACGAGGCGCTCCTGGAGCGCATCCGCGAAACGGCCAAATCGTTCGGCGGCGAAGTCGGTCTTTCCGCCTGGAACGGATTTGCATTGGCCCGCTTCTGTGCCCAAGATGCGATGAGCCTGCGCGCCGACATGATCGCCGTGTTGCGCGCCGCCGGTGCCGTGCTGCCGCGGCTGTGGTTGAATTGAAGAGACGAGCTTCCGAATGAATCTGTCGCCCCGCGAAAAAGACAAGCTGCTGATCTCGATGGCCGCGATCGTCGCGCGGCGCAGGCTGGAGCGCGGCGTCAAGTTGAACCATCCTGAAGCGATCGCGATCATCTCCGATTTTATCGTAGAGGGCGCGCGCGATGGCCGTACCGTCGCCGAGTTGATGCAATCCGGCGCTCAGGTCGTCACGCGCGCGCAATGCATGGACGGCATCGCCGAGATGATCCACGACATCCAGGTCGAGGCGACGTTTCCGGACGGCACGAAACTCGTCACGGTGCACGAACCGATACGTTGAGAACGAACGCGATGTGATCTTGCGGCATAACGCGGAAGCAAAAATGTCGACCAACGCCACCGATGCGGATGTGCAAGCCGATTTCGATCTTGGTCGGCCCGAGGACGTTCTGGCCCTTGCGGAGCGGTTTGACGGGGAGTGGCGCAATGGCGGCTTCTCGCAGCTCTTCGCCAACTGGTATCCGGCCGATGTGGCATTGGTTCCAGAAGGATTGCGTCTCGTTGAAGCGATGGAGATCGCGGCAGTCGCGGAAGCCGCAATTGCGGAATTGGGAGGGGACCGCTCGCGCTGGCGCGATCTCGGACATGAAGCCCTCATCAAATGGCAAGAACCGCTAGGTGCCCGCCTACGTGACCTAGACAACATGGCAAGCGCTCATTTTGATGCGCTAACCGCCGCGATCGTGCGTTACGAGCGCGAACTGGCAAAACGAACTGGCGATCCCTTTATCGACGATGAGGACGAGTAATGATCCCCGGCGAAATGTTCATTCAGGACGGCGACATCGAACTCAATGCCGGACGCGAGACAGTCGCGTTGACGGTCGCGAATACGGGCGACCGTCCGATCCAGGTCGGCTCGCATTATCATTCCTTCGAAACCAATCCGGCGCTTGCATTCGATCGCGCCAAAGCGCGGGGCATGCGGCTTGATATCGCGGCCGGCACGGCGGTGCGATTCGAGCCCGGCCAGAGCCGTGACGTGCAACTGGTCGCACTTGCCGGCAAGCGCGAGGTTTACGGCTTTCGCGGCGATGTGATGGGACAATTGT
>JANMAN010000135.1:0-4730 GCA_031359885.1 Tardiphaga sp.
CGACGCGGACGCGATCGCAAACGCACGGCGACGGAACACGTCGCCCGGTGCCTCGTCGCGCTCCTCGACGCGCGTCACCCAGTCGATCGCGTTCTTCACCAGCGCCGGCGGTGCGGAATTATATTCCGGCGTGACGATCAAGACGCCGTCATGGCTGCCGATCATCCGCTTTAAATTGACCGCGTGTTTCGGCACCCCGGATTTGAATTCGAGGTCGCCGTCGTAAATCGGCAGCGGATAATCGCCGAGCGACAGCAGCGTCACGTCCACATCGGCGCGCACGAATTCATCGACCGCCGCCGCCGCGAGCTTTGCGTTCAGCGAGCCGGTGCGGAGCGAGCCGGGAACGACGAGAATTTTGGTGACGGACATCGATGTCTCACAAAACGGCGCCAGCGATCCTTACCGCCAAAGCGGACTTTACAACATCCTCATCGGTCGTTGTCACTGGCTCGCGCGAATGCCCGCCGCGTCCACGACGGCTCGCCATTTCCGTGTTTCGTTCGCAAGATGCGTGCGCATTTCATCAGCGGTGGAGCCGATCACGATCCCGCCGATCTCGTCGAAGCGGCGCTTCACGTCGGGTTCGGCGAGCACTTTACGGAGATCGGTCGAAAGCTTGGCGGCAATCGCAGGCGGCGTTTTGGCCGATACGAAGAACGCCCACCAGTTGCTCATCTCATACCCAGGAAAACCTGATTCCGACACGGCCGGCGCATCGACGGCCGCGATGCGCGCTTTGGTCGTCACCGCGATGGCACGCACCGTCCCGCCCTGGACCTGCGGCAACGCCGTCGAGGCGTTATCGAACATCACGTCGATCCGCCCGGCCATCAGATCGGCCAGCGCCGGCGAACTGCCGCGATAAGGCACATGCGTCATATCGATCCGCGCCTGCTGCTTGAACAACTCCGCTGCCAGATGCAGCGACGAGCCGACGCCGGCAGAGCCGTAGGACATCGGGCCGGCTTTCGCGGCCGCAACAAGATCCTGCATCGTCTTGATCTTCGATTGCGCCGAGACAATTACGACATTGGGCGTCTCCAGCGCTAACGTCAGCGGCGCGAGGTCAATCAACGGATCGTAAGGCATCGAGTTGTACAGCGCCGGATTCACGGCGACCGCAACGGATGCCAGCATGATCGTGTGTCCGTCGGGCTCGGCTTTCAGACCGGTCGCGATGCCGAGGTTCGATCCGGCACCGCTGACATTTTCGACCACGACCGTTTGGCCGTAGAGCTGACCAAGCTTGTCGCTGATCGTTCGGCCGATGATGTCAGCCGCCCCGCCTGCCGCAAAGGGGACGATCAGCCTGATCGATTTTCTGGGAAATTCTTGCGCGGTCGCAGCGTTCGACAACAACATGCCCGTCATCATTGCGAGCATGGAGAAAGCACGTCGAGAGATCATGAGGCGCACTTTCGGTCGATGTTAGGCTGCGAAAGTCCGAAGCAACGAAAGCCGAATGAGCAGCGCAAACGCCGTTCAGCCCTTGCGGTAGACCCAGACGCGGGCCGGCGGAAGGTTCATCCAGATGCGCTCCGACGCCTCGGTCGTGACGCCCGGCAATGATTTGGGAATCGGCGGTGCCACCGAATAGGTGAACTGAATGAAGGGCGATGCCGGCGCGAGCGCGGAAAACGCATCGCGCATCAATTTCATGCGGGTGAGCATCGGCTTGGTGACGAGCGGAAGGCCGGACACCACGGCGGACGCCGGCATGCTCAGGACATTCCACAACGTATCGCGCAGCTTGTAGGCGTCGCCTTGCACGACGGTCGCCTGCGGATACCGATCGCGCAACAGCACGCAAAAGGCGGGATTGTATTCGACGAGAACGAGACGTTTCTGATCGACCCCGTGCTCGACCAGCGCCGAGGTGATCGCACCCGTGCCGGGTCCGAGTTCGACGACAGGTCCAGTCGATTTCGGATCGACGTACTGCGCCATCGTGCGCGCGAGCAGCTTGCCCGACGGCATGACGGCGCCCATGTGGAGAGGCTTTTCAATCCAGGAGCGGAGAAATCGGACCTCGTCATCAAGACGAAGCGGTTTCTTCAACGCGCGCGCGGACGATTGCAGAGGCATGTCGCTTCCAGGCGGGACCGCTAGGCGCGGATGGTCAGAAAATAATCATAAAGAGGTATAGGGAACGTGCGAAAGGGTCAAGCGATCGACCTCTACGTGCCAGCGCGGGTGCCGAAGAAGTCCTTGACCTTGGTGAAGAAACCCGCTGCCTCGGGTTGGGTTGCACCGGACGATAATTTTTCGAACTCGGCCAGCAAATCCTGCTGCTTCTTGGTCAAATTCTGCGGCGTTTCGACCACGACCTGCACATACATGTCGCCCATCTGGCGCGACCGCAGCACCGGCATGCCCTTCGATGAAATTCGGAAGCGGCGACCGGACTGGGTGCCGGACGGCACCTTCACCTTGGTCTTGCCCTTGTCGATAGTCGGCACCTCGAAATCGCCGCCGAGCGCGGCGCTCACCATCGAGATCGGCACCCGGCAATGCAAATCGGCACCGTCGCGCTGGAAGAACTCGTGCGTCGCCAGCGACAGGAAAATATAGAGATCGCCGGCCGGCCCGCCGCGCACCCCGGCTTCGCCCTCGCCGGCGAGGCGGATGCGGGTGCCGTCTTCGACGCCCTGCGGAATGTTGACGGAGAGCGCGCGTTCGCGCTCGATCCGGCCCGATCCCGAACACGACGGACACGGGTCTTCGATCATCTGGCCGCGGCCCTGGCATCCCGGACAGGTGCGCTCGAGCGTAAAGAAACCTTGTGCCTGGCGGACGCGACCGGCGCCGCCGCAGGTCGAACACGTCTTCGGCTTGGTCCCGGTTTTGGCCCCGGTGCCCGAGCAGGATTCGCAGATGACGGCGACGGGAATTTCGATCTGCGCGGTCTTGCCGAGATACGCGTCTTCGAGCGTGATCTCCATGTTGTAGCGTAGATCCTGGCCGCGCTCGCGTCCGCCGCTGCGACCGCCGCCGCCACGCTGCCCGGCCATGCCGAACAGATCTTCGAAAATGTCGGAAAAGGATGACGCGAAGCCCGCGCCGAAACCGGGACCACCGCCGCCGCCACCTTGCTCGAACGCAGCATGACCATAGCGGTCATAGGCAGCGCGCTTGTCGCCGTCCTTCAGGACTTCGTAAGCCTCGGCAATTTCCTTGAAACGAACTTCGCTTTGCGGATCGCCCTGGTTCTTGTCGGGGTGCCACTTCATGGCGAGCTTGCGAAACGCCGTCTTCAGCGTCCCGTCGTCGACCGTGCGTTCGACTTCGAGCGTTTCGTAATAGCAACGTTTGGTGGACATGGTTGAGTCTCAACTGTCATGGCCGGGCAAGAGCGCATTTCGCGCTCGCCGACCCGGCCATCCATCATGTTCGCGAGATGGACCCCCGGATCATAGACGCGAAGACTCGCTTCGCGCTTTTGTCCGGGGGTGACGTCCTCGTGGTTTTGCGAGGCATCAGATCACCTACGATGAATCAGGCCGACTTCTTGGTCGGCTTGTCGTCGTCCACTTCCGTGAACTCGGCATCGACCACGTCGTCCTTGGCCGCGTCCTTCTTGGCGTCGGCTTCGGCCTGCTGCGTGTACATCGCTTCGCCGAGCTTCATCGAGGCCTGCGCGACGGTGTTCGTCTTGGCCTTGATCGCCTCGGCATCGTCGCCCTTCAGCGCTTCCTTCAAATCGCTGACGGCGTCTTCGATGGCGCGACGTTCGTTCTCCGCGACCTTGTCGCCATGCTCGGCCAACGCCTTCTCGGTGGAATGCACCAGCGCGTCGGCATGGTTCTTGGCATCGACCGCCTCACGGCGCTTCTTGTCGTCCGCGGCGTTCGCCTCGGCGTCCTTGACCATCTTCTGGATGTCGGCATCCGACAGGCCGCCCGAGGCCTGAATGCGGATCTGCTGCTCTTTCGCAGTCGCCTTGTCCTTGGCCGACACGTTGACGATGCCGTTGGCGTCGATGTCGAACGTGACCTCGATCTGCGGCATGCCGCGCGGCGACGGCGGAATGCCCATCAGGTCGAACTGGCCCAACACTTTGTTGTCGGCCGCCATTTCGCGCTCGCCCTGGAAGACCCGGATGGTGACCGCGTTCTGATTGTCTTCGGCAGTCGAGAACACCTGGCTCTTTTTGGTCGGGATCGTCGTGTTGCGATCGATGATGCGCGTGAACACGCCACCCAGCGTTTCGATGCCGAGCGACAGCGGCGTCACGTCGAGCAGCAGCACGTCCTTGACGTCGCCCTGCAACACGCCGGCCTGAATCGCCGCGCCGATGGCGACGACTTCATCCGGATTGACGCCCTTGTGCGGCTCCTTGCCGAACAACTGCTTCACGACTTCCTGCACCTTCGGCATGCGCGACATGCCGCCGACCAGCACCACTTCGCCGATCTCGGCGGCGGTGAGGCCTGCGTCCTTCAGTGCCTTGCGGCAAGGCTCCATCGTCTTCTCGACGAGATCGTTGACCAGCGCCTCGAACTTGGCGCGCGTCAGCTTCATCGTGAGATGCTTCGGACCGGATGCGTCCGCCGTGATGAACGGCAGGTTGATGTCGGTCTGCGTCGTCGATGACAATTCGATCTTGGCTTTTTCAGCGGCTTCCTTCAGGCGCTGCAACGCAAGTTTGTCGGAGCGCAGGTCGATGCCTTGCTCTTTCTTGAACTCGTCGGCCAAGTACGCGACGAGCGTGTTGTCGAAGTCTTCGC
>JANMAN010000151.1:0-5460 GCA_031359885.1 Tardiphaga sp.
GACCGATGCGGTTCGGACCACCGCCGAGAATGATGACCTTGTTCTTGTCGGTCGGCTGGCTCTCGTCGATGACGGTGCCGGCGAACGGAGCCTCATAGGTCGAATACATATAGGCCGTCGGCGAAGCGAATTCGGCGGCGCACGTGTCTATGCGCTTGTACACCGGACGCACGCCGAGTGCGCGGCGTTGGGCCTTGACGTCTTCCTCGGTCGTCTTCGCCAGCACGGCTAAACGCGCATCCGAAAAGCCCATCGCCTTCAGGCTGCGCATGCCGAAGGCATGCGTCGGAAGACCGCTCGTTTTGATCTTGGATTCCATCTCGACGATGCCGCGCATCTCCGACAGAAACCACGGATCGATCTTGCAGGACGTAAAGATTTCGTCGTCCGACCAACCGAGCCGCATCGCCTGCGCGACTTGCAAGAGACGGTTCGGCGTCGGCGTGCCGAGAGCGGCGCGAACCGCGTTCTTATCGTCGCTTTTGCCAAGGCCGTCGATTTCGATTTCGTCGAGCCCGGTGAGACCTGTCTCAAGACCGCGCAGCGCTTTCTGCAACGATTCCTGAAACGTTCGGCCGATCGCCATGACTTCGCCGACCGACTTCATCGATGTCGTCAGCGTCTGGCTGGCGCCGGGGAATTTCTCGAACGCAAATCGCGGAATTTTAGTCACGACGTAGTCGATCGTCGGCTCGAAAGACGCAGGCGTGGCTCCGCCCGTGATATCGTTGGCGATTTCATCGAGCGTGTAGCCGACCGCCAATTTCGCAGCGACCTTCGCGATCGGAAAGCCTGTCGCCTTCGAGGCTAGCGCGGACGAACGCGACACGCGCGGATTCATTTCGATCACGACCATGCGGCCGTCGGCGGGATTGACGCCGAACTGCACGTTGGAGCCGCCGGTCTCGACGCCGATCTCGCGCAGCACCGCCAGCGAGGCGTCGCGCATGATCTGATATTCTTTGTCGGTCAGCGTCAGCGCCGGCGCGACAGTGATGCTGTCGCCCGTATGCACGCCCATCGGATCGAGATTTTCGATCGAGCAGATGATGATGCAGTTGTCTTTCTTGTCGCGCACCACCTCCATCTCGAATTCTTTCCAACCAAGGACGCTTTCCTCGATCAGAACTTCGTCGGTCGGAGATGCGTCGATTCCGCGCTCTACGATCTCGATAAATTCGGCTTTGGTGTAAGCAATTCCGCCCCCGGTTCCGCCCATTGTGAAAGATGGCCGTATGATGGCGGGGAGCCCGATCTGGTCCAGCGCGCGCAACGCGTCGGGCAGGTTCTTGGTCTGGATCGAATGGGGGGTTTCGAGACCGATTTTCGTCATCGCCTCACGAAAGCGGCCGCGGTCCTCGGCCTTGTCGATCGCGTCGGCAGTCGCGCCGATCATCTCGACGTCGAATTTGTCCAGCGTGCCCTGCTTGCGCAGCGACAGCGCGCAGTTCAGCGCTGTTTGGCCGCCCATCGTCGGCAGCAGCGCGAACCCCTTGGAGCGATCGCCGCGCTCCTTCTCGATGATCTTGGCGACGATCTCGGGGGTGATCGGTTCGATGTAGGTCGCGTCGGCCAATTCCGGGTCGGTCATGATCGTGGCCGGATTGGAATTGACGAGGACGATGCGATAGCCCTCGTCTTTGAGTGTCTTCACCGCCTGCGTGCCGGAATAGTCGAACTCGCAGGCTTGTCCGATCACGATAGGACCGGCGCCGATGATGAGGATGGTGGAGATGTCTGTACGTTTCGGCATCAACTCTCACAGATTGCGGCAAGAACGGCGTTAGGAGCAAAATCGGGCACAAAAAAAGGGCGCGCGGCCGCGCGTCCCTTTGGAAACAGGCGCTCGCGCGCGGGGCTGTGTCTAGACCAGTTTTCGCGGTTGCGAAAGGCTTTTGGGGGGTCGTTGACGGGGTTGTCCGTGGATAGCTGCCGAGCTGGCGTTCGTCGGGGGCAGCGAAGCTTGGAGGCCCGGCCTGGATTTGAACCAGGATAAAGAGCGTTGCACCGCCCCCCGCGTAGACATTCCGCCACCGGGCCATGGACAGAATTACCGATATACCTTGCCATCGCCAGCAAAGATTACGGTTAACGAACCCTTAAAGCGCTGGATTTCTCAATGTTCGTTAACGGACGGTCGGTCGGCCGACAGCCGTGCCACGAAGGTCATCCGGGCCTGATTGTGCCCGATGTTGATTGCCTCGCGGGACGCCACCAGGCCCGCCGCCGAGAGTTTCGCGAGCATCTCGGCCTCGGTGTAGCGCTGAAGCCCGACTTTGCTACGCACCTGGCGGTAATCCGACAGGGCCGTTCGCACCAGCCCGACGAGTGCGTCCATCAGGAAGCCATGCTTCGCGCCGAGGCGCAGCAACGCCGTGACGTCGCTGATCGTGCCGGCGTTCGGTCGCAATACGTCGCCGAGCACCAGCCGGCCGGTCGGGGTCAGCAGCCGCTTCACCACCTGAAAGCCGGTGTCCAACTCCCGCGGGGACATATACTGCGCCACCGAATTCATCACCGCGAGATCGACGGAGCCGGCATCCATGTTGCGGAGATCGTCGAGAGAGCGGACGCGGATTTTAGTGATCGGTGCGAAGCGATCGATCAGCCGCCCGCGAACGCCCGGCGCTGGCTCGGCCAAAATCAGCTTGCCGCAGGCATCCGCCACTCTGACCGCCGACAGCGCCTCGCCGCAGGCATAATCCAGCACCACCGCATCGGGCGATGGGATGTATCGGATGATGTCCGCCGCCACGATCTCGAAATGCACGTCGCGGTGCAATTTGCTCGCATAAATCGTGTGCGTGGAATCGTAATAATCGATCCAGTCGTTCATGGCTGGGGCATCACCATCCGCGTTGTTCCGAGATGGAACCAGGGTTATCATGCGGCGTTATGGCGATGTAAGGCGTTTTGACGCGCCCCGATACCCCCACCTAAAAGGAATACCGACCGTGGCGAAAACGAAAGCTGTAGCTGCCGATCTCGATACGCCGAGCGATCTGCCGCAAGAAGCGACGGACAAGGTCTCTGCCGAGCTGAATGTTTTGTTGGCGGATACTTTCGCGCTGTACCTCAAGACCAAGAACTTTCATTGGCACATGAGCGGACGGCACTTCCGTGATTATCATTTGATGCTCGACGAACAGTCGGAACAGATTTTGGCGACCACCGACGACATGGCCGAACGCGTTCGCAAGATCGGCGGCAACACGCTGCGGTCCATCGGTCATATCGCGAAGCTTCAGACGTTGAAGGACAATGACGATGCCTTCGTGCCTCCGCGCGAAATGTTGCGCGAGCTGATGAACGACAACAAGACGGTCGCGGCCAACATGCGCAAGGCGCACAAGATCATCGACGACATGGAAGACATCGCAAGCGCGAGCTTGATCGAAAACTGGATCGACGAAACCGAACGGCGAACCTGGTTTCTGTTCGAAGCCATCCGCGAAGAAGGCAGCAACGAGGCCTGATCGACCCGACTCTCGTTTCGCAAATCGTTTCGCAAAAAGTGCGCCCGATCGGGAACGGTCGGGTGCGGCGCGTGTTCTTGCGTCAGACTCAACAAATCGAGGATGTACGATATGCGTTTTGCGAAAACTCTTGCGGCTGCCGTGTTGATTGGCTCGACGGCTCTCATCGGCGCCGTCCCCGCGACATCGGCTCCGCTCACGGTGCAGCCGAACTTGGCGCAGTCCGTTCCCGGTGCGACTGAGAATGTCCAATTCCGACGCGGCGGTTACGGATATGGCCGCGGTTATGGCTATCGCGGCGGCGGTTACGGTTACGGACGTCGTGGCTATGGCGGCGGCGGTGCGTTGCTCGGCGGTCTCGCAGCGGGCGCGATCATCGGCGGCGCGATTGCGGCGGGCTCTGCCAATGCCGCAGCCCAGAACGATGCGCAGTCTTATTGTGCGCAGCGTTATCGATCCTACGACCCGGCCTCCGGGACCTATATGAATAATGACGGCAATCGTTATCCTTGCCCATAAGGCTCGGTTGCAATTGTCAGCCTAAACGAATGCCGCGGTCGCCCCGCGGCATTCGCATGTTCGGTGCAGACACGTCCGCGTTCACAACCGCGTGTCCCGCGATCCGTTTGCCGTAACGATTTGCGCGCATCCTCGTAACTAGCTCAGGCCGCCGATTGCACGCGGCGGCCAATCGCTTACATTATCGACAACATCCGGATCACCGGCGGGTGCGCCCAGCCACTCCGATCGAAAGGTTTCGTCATGAGCCGTTCTATTTTTCGCCGCTTCTCGCTCGGCGCCGTTACCGCGGCCGCGTTGGCCGCGACTGCCTTCGTCGCTGCGCCGTTGATGGCCGCAGAGGAGGCCGTCGTCATTCCCGCTCCAATCGCAGACGTCGAAAGCTCGACCGGCATGCAGACTGCCGTTCTCGCGGGCGGCTGTTTCTGGGGCGTTCAGGGCGTCTTTCAGCACACGGCCGGCGTATTGAACGCGGTGTCGGGTTATTCCGGCGGCGACAAGTCGACGGCGAATTACAATTCGATCCAGACCGGGACCAGCGGTCACGCCGAAGCGATCGAAATCAAATACGATCCGAAGCAGATCAGCTACGGCAAGATTTTGCAGATCTTCTTTTCGGTCGCCCACGATCCGACGCAGCTCAATCGTCAGGGCCCGGACACCGGCACGCAGTATCGCTCTGAGATTTTCGCAACAACGGCCGAGCAGAAGAAGATCGCCGACGCTTATGTCGCGCAACTCAACGCCGCCAAGGTGTACCCGAAGCCGATCGCCACGAAGATCAGCTCGCTGAAGGCATTCTATCCGGCCGAGGCGTATCATCAGGATTACATGACGCTGCACCCCAACCAGCCGTACATCGCGATCAACGATCTGCCGAAAATCGGCTATTTGAAGAAGCTGTTCGCGCAAAACTATATTGAGAAGCCGACGCTGGTCAGCGGTGCGAAGCTGACATCGAACTAAGCGTCAAGACAGGAGGCTCCATGTCCGAGACAACGACACCACCCGGCAAGCTCGACAAAAGCGATGCGGAGTGGCGCAAGGAATTGACGCCGATGCAGTATGCCGTGCTGCGCGAGAAGGCGACCGAGCGTCCGTTTTCCGGCGAGTACGACCACGAACATCGCGCCGGCACATATGTGTGCGCCGGTTGCGGGCAGACGCTGTTCGCCTCCGATGCGAAATTCGACTCCGGTTGTGGTTGGCCGAGCTTTACGCAGCCGGCGATCGACAGCCATGTCGACGAAGAACGCGATGTGACGCACGGCATGGTGCGCACCGAAGTGCTGTGTTCGAAGTGCAGCGGCCATCTCGGCCATGTCTTCGAAGACGGTCCCGGCCCGACCGGCTTGCGTTACTGCATCAATTCGGCGGCTCTGAAACTGAAGCCGCAGGACTGATCCGAAGGTCGCAGCGCGACTGCGCCAAACAAGATGCCCCGCACGACGAGATCGTCATGCGG
>JANMAN010000343.1:0-1650 GCA_031359885.1 Tardiphaga sp.
AATCCAGACCTTCCAAGCCACAAGTAAAAGGCTGGATTGCTTCGTCGCAGTCCCTCGCAAGCGAGGAACTCGCTCCTCGCAATGACGATCGGGTCTCGGAAAACCATCAATCCATGAACACCACGGTCTTCTTGCCGTTCAAGATCACGCGGTCTTCGAGGTGATGGCGCATGGCGCGGGCGAGCACGCGGCGCTCGATGTCGCGGCCCTTGCGGACGAGGTCCTCGGGCCGATCGCGATGGCTGATGCGCTCGACGTCCTGATCGATGATCGGGCCTTCGTCGAGATCGCTCGTCACGTAATGCGCGGTCGCGCCGATCAGCTTGACGCCACGCTCATGCGCTTGGTGGTAGGGACGCGCGCCCTTGAAACCGGGCAGGAATGAATGGTGGATGTTGATGCAACGCCCCGAAAAACGCGTCGACAATTCGTCCGACAATATCTGCATGTAGCGCGCGAGCACCACGAGGTCGGTCTCGGTTTTTTGAAACAGATCCCAGACCGCATGTTCCTGCTCGGTCTTGGTGGCTTTCGTCACGGGCAGATGGTGAAACGCGATGTCGCCGAAATCCAGCCCGCGAAACGTCTCGCGCGGATGGTTCGACACGATCGCCGTGATCTCCATCGGCAGTTCGCCGGTGCGCCAGCGATAGAGGATGTCGGCGAGGCAGTGATCCGACGCCGAGACCATCAGCATCACGCGGCGGTGCGTGGCGCGGTCGCGCATCGTCCAATCCATCGCAAAGCGCGTCGCGATCGGCTTGAAGCCGCCCTGCAACTGGGCCAATTCCGGTGACGAATCATGTGCGTCGAACACTACCCGCATGAAGAAGCGTTTGGTCTCGACATCGTCGAATTGCTGGGCGTCGAGGATGTTCTGCCCGGTGTCGTAGAGGAAGTTCGAGACCGCGGCGACGATGCCGGGGCGATCGGGACAGGACAGCGTCAGGACGAATTGCGATTGGGACATCGGGGGACCGGCGCGGGAGGGATTTGCGGGGTGCTGTAGCATCGGCCCGCTCGAGCGCCAATGCTTGCGTCAATCCTTGCGCGGGGTGACAATCAATACTCAAGAGTCATCCCGGGTCTCGGACGGCTCTTGCCGGACGAGAACTGAGGTGCGCAATTGCGCACCTGAGAATCTCAGCGAGATGAATATGATAAGATTCCGGGTTCGCTTGCGCTGACGCGCTTCGCGCCCCGGAATGACGCGGGTGATCTATGGTTGGACGGCTGGACGGCTACCGCATCCTGATCCTCGAGGCGCGCGAGGAAGCACAATTCTCGCGCCTGCTTATTGAGCAGGGCGCGGACGTGCTGCAATGCCCGATGTTCAAGATCGAGGACGCGCCGGACCCTGCCCCGGTCGAAGCCTGGATTCGCGGATATATCGCCAAGCCGTTCGACGATCTGATGCTGATGACCGGCGAAGGGCTGCGGCGGATGATGGCGGTCGCCAAACGCATCGGCGTCGCGGAGGATTTCGTCGCGGCGATCGGCACATCGCGGACATTCGCGCGCGGGCCCAAACCAGGCAAGGCGCTGCGCGAGATCGGCCTCGCCGCCAGCGTGACGACGCAAACGCCGACCTCGGAAGGCGTCGCGCAGATGCTCTCGGCCTATGATCTGCACGGCCGGCGGCTTGGCTTG
>JANMAN010000373.1:0-3120 GCA_031359885.1 Tardiphaga sp.
GATAGTATTAACTGCTTGCAGTTCATTGGGCGATATCTATACTTTTTATAAAGAAAATGGAGCTAACTGGATACAAGGTAATAAGATAAATGATGTGGATACCATTGCAAAAGAAGGCCTAATGGCTTTAAGTGCTGACGGTGAAAATGCTTTTTCGGTCTGGCTCGACCTGAGAGACAATGAGAAAAATAGATCCTTCGAGGGCCGCGCGAAAAAGGCGCGGCCACCTCAGGATGACGCTGTGATTGGAGTTGGCCTTTAAGCCGCTTGCGCCAGCGACGCCTTGGTTTCCGCGAAGGCCCAGTCGAGCCATTGCGTCAACGCCTGCACGTCGGCGGCCTCGACCGTAGCGCCGCACCAGATGCGCAAACCGGGCGGTGCATCGCGATAGGCCGCGATGTCGTAACCGGCGCCTTCCTTTTCGACCATCGCCGCGAGCTTCTTGGCGAAGTCCGCCTGCGCATCGGCCGACAGCGCCGTCACGGACGGATCGACGACCTTCATGCAGACCGAGGTGTTGGAGCGAATCGTCTTGTCGGCGGCCAGGAAACCGATCCACGGCGTCTTTGCCTGCCAATCCGCGAGCACCTTCGTGTTGGCGTCGGCGCGCGCGATCAACGCCTTGAGCCCGCCGACGGACTTGGCCCAATTCAGCGCATCGAGATAATCTTCGACGCACAGCATCGACGGCGTGTTGATGGTTTCGCCCTCAAAAATGCCCTTGTTGACCTTGCCGCCTTTGGTCATGCGGAAGATCTTCGGCAGCGGCCACGGCGGCGTGTAGCTTTCCAGCCGCGCGACGGCGCGCGGCGAGAGGATCAGCATGCCGTGCGCGGCCTCGCCGCCGAGCGCCTTCTGCCACGAGAACGTCGTGACATCGAGCTTCGGCCAATCGAGCTTCTGCGCGAAGGCGGCACTCGTCGCGTCACAGATCGTGAGACCCTCGCGATCGTCCGCGATCCAATCGGCGTTCGGAACGCGCACGCCGGACGTCGTGCCGTTCCAGGTAAAGATGATGTCGGAATTCTTGTCAGCGCTGGCCAAATTCGGGATGTCGCCATAGCCGGCGTGCAGCTTGGTCACGTCCTTAAGCTTCAGCTCCTTCACGACGTCGGAAACCCAGCCTTCGCCGAACGATTCCCAAGCGATCGTGGTGACGGGCCGCGCACCGAGCAGCGACCACATCGCCATCTCGAACGCGCCGGTGTCCGACGCCGGCACGATGCCGATCAGATAGTCGGCGGGCACTTCGAGGACTTCGCGGGTGAGTTCGATCGCAAGCTTGAGCTTGGATTTGCCGACCTTCGCGCGATGCGAACGGCCCAATGCTGCGTCTTTGAGATTTTCGGAGGTCCATCCGGGGCGCTTGGCGCAGGGGCCGGAGGAGAAATGCGGCACGTTCGGCCGCAAAGCGGGCTTCGCTACAGTCATAATCTATCCTTCCAGATAGCAAGCCTCCCGGTGGGGGGAGGTGTCCCGCCGGCGTGAATAGTGGAATCGCGCGGAAGCGTCAAGATGAGAACGTTGCGATCTCGGGTGTGTGATCGAGCTAATTCGACGCTTGCGTTAAATTGCGACCGTCGCGCGAGCCGGAATGACAAACCTAAAACCTGATCGTCATTCCGACATGGCTTTTCGCAAAGCCGAGACGTTCGTAAAAACGCTGCGCATCGATGCGCGTCTCATGCGTCAGCAACTCGAACACCTTGCAGCCGCGCCGACGCGCCTCGTCGAGCGCCCAGCGCAACATCTGTTCACCGATGCCCTGCCCGCGGCAGCGTGTGGCGACGCGGACATCCTCGATCAGCACGCGCGTTGCGCCCTGCGAGCTGATCCCCGGCAAAAAACACAGTTGAAAGCAACCGACGACAACGCCGCCGTTGTCTTCGGCGACCATCAGCAGAATATTGTTGTACGCCTGCACGGCCTCGAAGCCGGCCCAGTAAGCATCCGGCAACGGATCGCTCACGCTTTCGCGCGGACCGCCGAGCGCGTCGTCGGCCAGCATCGCGACCATGGCCGGCACATCGTCTCGCGTCGCGCGGCGGATCGTGATGGCGGTCATGTCAGGCCCAGCGCCTTTTCGCTTCTGCCGATCCAGCGCCGAACGGAGGGATAGGCCGCGAGATCGAAGCCGCCCTCATGAGCGACGCGCGTGTAAGCAAGCAGCGCGACATCCGCAAGCGTAATGAAGTCTCCGGCAAGAAACGGCGTCGATGCCAATTGAAGCTCCATCCGCGCGAGCGCCTTGTATCCGCGCACCACCTTGTCCGGATCGAGCGACGATGCCGGTTTGCCGAGATAGACCATTTGAAAACGGCACACTGCGATATAGGGCTCATGGCTGTACTGCTCCCAGAACAGCCATTCGTCCATCTTCGCGGCATCATACGCCTCGTGCGGAATGAGACCGCTGTCGCGCGCGAGAAAGCGAATGATGGCATTGGATTGCGCCAGCGCGCGGCCGTCGTCGATCACCACGGTCGGCACTTGCCCGCCAGGATTTTTGGCGAGGAAATCCGGCGTTCGGCTTTCGCCTTTCATCGTATCGACGGCGATCCAGCGATAGGGCAATGCGAGATGATCGCACACCCACTTCACTTTCAGGCAATTGCCGGAATTCAGATCGCCGTAAACGTCCATGCGCCATCTTCTTTTTAGAGACGGCGCAGAACAGCAATCGACGCCCGCAAAGTCAAATCGCGCGACGAGTCAGAACTTGTAGCCGAGGCCAGCGCGGACAGTGTTGATGTTAATATCGACAGGCGAAGTGAAGCGCTGATACTCGTATTCGGCTCGCAAGAATAGGCCGCCAACTAGCATGACGTCTATACCAGCGCCCGCGGAATATCCGTAGATGAAATGATCTTTCAAGCTAGACGTGCGCGTCACCAAAGGATCAAAGTTGCCTAAAAGGCTAACACTCCTGTCGATATCCGCTCGACCACCGGCTACCCCGCCAAATACATAAGGCAGGAAACTTCCCAAAACGTATCCGGCACGAGCACGCAGCGAGCCATAATCATTCACTGATACCGATGCTGACGATGCTGACTGGATCTGAACCGCGCCAGTGGCATCAGTAGATCTAAACGGCACTGGCGATGACCCGCCGGTAAA
>JANMAN010000383.1:0-9138 GCA_031359885.1 Tardiphaga sp.
TCGAGGAACAGATAGTCCGGCGCGTGCAACAGCGCGCGGGCCAGCCCGAGACGCTGCTGTTCGCCGAGCGACAGCATCCTGTTCCAATGCGAATCCTCTCCGAGCCGCGGCACTAGTAATGGCAAGCCGACGCTGGCCACCGCATCCGCGATCCGCTCCGCGCCGAAAGTGTCGGTCGATGCCGGATACGCGATCGCCGCCTCCAGCGAGCCCACCGGAAAATACGGCCGCTGCGGCAACATCATCAGCGTCGCGTCGCTCGGGACTGCGATCGAGCCGGTCCCGAACGGCCAGATGCCGGCGATCGCTCTGAACAATGTCGATTTGCCGGAGCCGGACGGCCCCGTCACCAACGTGGTTTCGCCCGCGCGCAACGTGAAGCCATCGGCCGCGACCAACGGCGTGCCGTTCGGCAATCCGATCAACAGATCGTGGAGTTCGATCGCACGCCCCGTCGCGGGTGCGACGTGAACGATGTTGTCTTTGCCGGTCATTGCATCCGCGGCCGCGATGGACGCTTCGAAGCCGTCGAGCCGTGCGACCACCGACTGCCATTCGGCCAAGGTGCGATAGGCGCTGATGAAGAACGACAGCGAATCCTGCACGCTCGAAAACGCCGACGCGGTTTGCATCATGCCGCCGAGCTGGACTTTGTTCGCGAAATAAGCCGGCGCGATCAGGATGTAGGGAAACAGCACCGACGCCTGCGAATAGGTCGCGGTGAACGCCGTCAGCTTCTTGGTGCGGTTCATGATGCCGATGAAATTCTCGACCACGAAGCCGAACCGCTGCGACAGTCGCACGCGCTCCGCGCCCTCGCCCCGCAACAACGCGATCTGTTCGGCGTTCTCGCGCGCACGCACGAGGTTGAAGCGGAAGTCCGCCTCGAAGCGCTGCTGCTGGAAGTTCAACCCGACCAGCGGCCAGCCGATCAGATGCGTGAGGATGGTGCCGAGCGCCGCATAGATCAGGGCGGCCCAAACCAGATAGCCGGGAATGTCGATGTCGCGACCGAACACGTGCAGCGGCGCGCTTTCCGACAGACCCCAGAGGATCACCACGAAGGACGCGAGCGTCACGACCGAACTGAGCAGGCCGATGCCGAGGGTCAGCGTCTGCTCGACGAATTTCTGCGTGTCTTCCGCGATCCGTTGATCCGGATTATCGGCGGCGTCGCCTTGCAACTGCATGCGGTAGTGGTTGGCGTCGTGCAGCCAGCCGCCGAGATAATGCGCGGTCATCCAGTTGCGCCAGCGGATCTGGAGCCATTGGTTGAGATAGAGCTGATAGACCTTCAGCGCGATGAAGATCGCCGCCAGAAACGCGAAATAGCCGATCTGATACGTGAAGGTAGGCAGGTCGCGCTCCTGCAAGGCGTTGTAGAAGACGTTATTCCAGCGGTTGAAGAGCACCGTCAGAAACACGACCGCCAGCTCGATGACGATCACCGCCGCAAGCAGGCCACGCCCCATCCACTTGTCGTCGGAGTTGAAATACGGGATCGCGATCCGCCACACATTGGCGAGTATCGAGCGCAAATTGTTCACGGGCAGTTTCTCCAAATCGGGCATCGGCGACGCCAGCGCGCGCAATGTGCCGACACAAGTTCCGTATTGCGACGAAAGTAGAAGTTTTCAAGGCTTTTAACGCTTTCAATCACTTGGGTGTGAACCTAACGTGCCGCCGCGATTAAGGGATTCGAGATCGATTTCGGGCTCCCTTCATTCGCGTGCGTGCAGGAAACGGCGGTCCCCGCCATGCGCGCGCGTTGCGCCGCACGGCGCGTTGAACGCAAGGCATCAACATGTGGAATCAAGTCTATAATCCGTTCGGCAACGCCGTCGTCTCGACGCTGATCGCCGCCATCCCCGTCGTCATCTTGCTGGTGCTAATCGCAACCAACAAAGTCAAAGCGCACGTCGCCGCCATCATCGCGCTGGTGCTGGCCAATCTCGTCGCGATCTACGCTTTCACGATGCCCGCCAACATGTCGGTCCGGGCGTCGTTCCTCGGCATCATCACCGGCTTCTTCCCGATCGGCTGGATCGTCCTCAACGTCATCTTCATGTACCGTCTCACGGTCGACTCCGGCCGCTTCGAGGTGCTGCAACGCGCGATCGGCGGCGTCACCAACGATCGCCGCCTGCAAATCCTGCTGATCGCGTTTTCGTTCGGCGCATTCTTCGAGGGCGCATCGGGCTTCGGCACGCCCGTCGCCGTCACCGGCGCGGTGCTGATCGGCCTCGGCTTCTCGCCGCTCGCCGCCTCCGGCCTGTCGCTGATCGCCAACACCGCGCCGGTCGCTTACGGCGCGCTCGGCACCCCGATCCAGGGCCTCGCCACCGTCACCGGCTTCGATCCGTTTATCCTCGGTGCGATGGTCGGCCGTCAGCTCCCGCTATTTTCGATGATCGTGCCGTTCTGGGTGGTGTGGGCCTTCGCCGGCTGGAAGGGCATGAAGGAAGTCTGGCCCGCGATTCTCGTCACCGCGTTGTCGTTCGCCATTCCGCAATTCCTGATCTCGAACTAAATCAATCCGTGGAACGTCGATATCGGCGCATCGCTCATCTCGATGGGCGCGCTGATCCTGTTCCTGAAAGTCTGGCAGCCGAAAAAGGTCTGGACCTCGGCCGCGTTGCGCCAGCGCGACGACTCGGCCTCCACCGTGCCGCCGGTCAAGCCCTTGAATACCGATCCTTTAACCTCCGCCCAAGTCTGGAGCGCGCTGACGCCGTGGATCATCCTCTGTGTCATCCTGCTGATCTGGGGCACCAACTGGTTCAAGGGCATCGTCAATCCGATCTTCTCGTGGAGCTACCCGATCCCCGAACTGCACAACATGATCAACAAGGTGCCGCCGGTGGCACCGAAGCCAACACCAGAAGGTGCGGTGTTCGCGTTCACCTACGTCTCCTACACCGGCACCGGCATGCTGCTGGCAGCAATCATCTCCGGCTTCATCATGGGCTTTTCGCCCGCGAAGATGATCGTGGAGTATGGCCGCACCATCAAGATCTGCGCGGTCTCGCTCATCACCATCTCGGCGATGCTCGCGATCGGCACGCTGACGCGCCTGTCCGGCGTCGATGCGACGCTCGGTCTGGCGTTCGCCGCGACTGGCGTGTTGTACCCGTTCTTCGGCACCCTGCTCGGCTGGCTCGGCGTCGCGCTGACCGGGTCGGACACGGCGTCGAACGTGCTGTTCGGCAATCTGCAGAAGATCACGTCGGAGCAACTCGGCCTCAATCCGATCCTGATGGCGGCGGCGAACTCGTCCGGCGGCGTGATGGGCAAGATGATCGACGCGCAGTCGATCGTCGTGGCCTCCACGGCGACCAACTGGTTCGGGCATGAGGGCACGATTCTGCGCTTCGTGTTCTGGCACTCGATCGTGCTGGCTTGCATGGTCGGCTGCTTCGTGATGCTGCAGGCGTATGTCTATCCGTTCACGGAAATGGTCATCGCCGCCCCGAAATAGTCGGTAGGCGTTGCCAAAATGCAGGCGTCATCCTGAGGTGCTCGCATGGATCGCGCTTGCGATCCGTGCGAGCCTCGAAGGATGGCCGTATGCGACGCCGTCGCCCTTCGAGGCGCGCAAGAAAGAGCGCGCACCTCAGGGTGACGGCTCTCTTGAATGTTTCCGTAAACATGCGATGGCTTCCGCGCGCTCGTAATGACGGAGATATTCAATGCTCAAACGTTTTATGATCGGACTCGGCGCAGCTTCGGCGCTGTTGCTCGCCCTCTCCCCTGCCCTTGCCGCCGACGAATTTCCGTTCGGCCTCGAAATGACGCTCGACGCGCCGCCGATGCCAGGCTCCAAGCGGCGGCCGAACATCGAGATCGGGGACGCCGGCGAGGCGCGCATCGAACTGTTCTGCAAAGGCGGCAAGGGGCAATTCTCGGTCGCCGGCAATACCGTCGTGTTCGTCGCCGGTGCGATGGAGGAGCGCGCCTGTTCGCCGGCGCAGATCGCGGCCGACGACGCTTTGCTGGCGACGTTAGCCGATGCCGCGACATGGACCCGGCGCGGCGACGCGGTGACGTTTGTCGGCGCAAAGCCGCTACGATTTCGGATCAATACCAACTAGGGAGTGTGTCCCGGATAAGGTGCGGCGTCCTTTACGCCGCGCCGCAGAGCCGGGACCTTCATGGATGCTGACTTCGTTACGGCCCCGGCTCTGCGAAGCAATACTGCGTATTGCTTCTTGTCCGGGGCACGCCGTTATTTTTCTTCCCCCAAAATCAAATCCGCGCAGACACCAGCCGCCTGCAACACGCCCGTGTAGCCGCCGCTGCCGGCATAGGCCGACGACAGATAGACATCCGGCAGGATTGTTCGCGGCGAGGGTGTCGAAGCGCCCGGCATCGGCGCGAAGCCATAGACCGCGCCGTCCGGCGCGTTGAGATATTGTCGCACCGAGAGTGCCGAATTGAACGACGACGCGACGACAGCCTCCGCGACGCCCGGATAGATACCATCGAGATACGCCACGATGGCTGACTGCCAACGGCCGCGCTTGTCGCGATAGGCGTCCATGTCGGACGCATCCCAGTTCGACAAGCGATCCGGCCCGAAGATCGACAGCACGTAGGGCGGCGACGGCACCCCGCTCTCGATCGCAGAGAAATCGACGATCGACAAAGGCGGCATCGTCTCGCCGGGCTCGTCCTTCATCAGCGTCGTGCCCTGGCCGAAATCGGCGAGCCGCGTCAGCCAAGGCGGGAGCAACTGCGTCGAATACGTCTTGAAGCCGAATTCGCGCGGCGGCTTCGACAAACCGAGCGTCAATGCGAACAGTGAGATCGACGGCGATCGATCGCGATAAGACTCCATCAGCGCCACGCCGGTTTCGCCCGGCAGCAACTCGGCCAACGTCGCAGGCGCGGCATTGCTGACGAGGCGGTCGTATTCGATCGTCTTCGGATCGCTGCCGTCTTTCGCCGTGTGCGTGACTGTCTTGCTCGCGGTATCAACGGCGGTCGCGACGCGCCGCAGAGCGACCTCGCCGCCCGAGCGCAGGACGGTGCGCGCCAGCGCGCTCGACAGCCGTTGCGAGCCGCCCTGCACGTAGCGCCCGCCGCTCGCGAGATAGCGTCCCTGCGCCGACGCGAAATGCGACCACGCCAGCGTGGCCGGATCGTCATGGTAGTAAACGAGGTTTGCGGCAAGCGCGCATTTGATGAGCTCGTTGTCGCCGAACAAGTCGTCGAATTTATCCTTGAGCGACAGCGTTGGATCCGCTGCTTCGCCGGCAATGATCGCCTGCATTTGCGCGAACAGTTTTGCGACGCCGGTTGTCGCGTCGGGAAACTGTTCTGCGAGTGCGCGCGATGCCGCTTCGAAATTGTCCGGCAATACGAACGGCTTGTCGAGCGGGCCGCCGCGCACCTCGTACAACGCGCCGGCCGGCACGAACGTCACCGTCTCGAGCACGCCTGCGCGTTTCAGAACGTCGTGCTTTGGATCGTTCGCATCGTGCGGGTCACTGGTTTCGTGCAGCGAACCTTCGACGAACAAGTCGCCGACCTTGTAGCTCGACGCCGCCCCGCCGACCGAATTGCTGCGCTCGATCACGAGCACCTTGCGCCCGGCCTTGCACAGGATTGCCGCCGTCGCGAGGCCGCCGAGGCCCGCGCCGATCACCACAACATCATAGCGCGCCATCAACCCAGCAACCTTGCAACACGTTCAGAACCGAGGATGTCTTTGCCGCTGCATGCAGGGATGTCAAATGACAGACCGCTTGGTCCGTCATTCCGGGGCGCGCGCGCATCTTTGCGCGAGCGAACCCGGAATGACGCAAAGCGTCACTTCCACGCCGCCCGATCAGCATCCCAGCGCTGGCCGTTGAACGCCTTCGCCAGCGCATCGATCGTGCCGATGTCGCTTTTCGGGTCGGCCTCGTCCTCGCCGAAACTTTCGGCTTCCGCGAGCTTGAGCTTCGCGCCGCTATTTTCATCCGACGTCGTGATCGTCGGGCCTGAGACCCAGAGCATGAGCTTGTCGGTCGTGCCGGGACGGTCCGGGCTGACCAGTGCAGTCACCTCCATCGTCTCGGTCAATTCCAGCGTGGGGAACGCTTGGCTCGGCCGCTTGAAGGTCAGTTTCAGCTTGCCGGTGTCGTCGCTCCATTTCGAAGCGGCAAGCTTGGTCGACAACGTCGTCGCCAGCACGTTGCCGATCGCGGTCGCGATCTTGTCGCGGCTCAGTTTCTCGCCGTCGCGCCATTCGCCCGCGTTGAAACGGATCGTGCGGTCCATCTCGATCACGCCGCTGGACCAACCCGCGGCAACGACGCCCGGCGCGGTCCGCGCCTTGGCGACGAAGGCTGCGGCCCTGTCCGGATCGACGGTGAGATACACGGTCTGCTGTCCCGCACGCAGCGCATCGCAGGCGACGCTGAGACTGGACGCCGTGACTTCGACGTTTTGGCCCCGCAGCGAGCGCAGAAAGTCCGACGCGGTGTCGAGCTTGATCTTGACCGCGACGGATTCCGGCGAGACCTCGGTGAAATCCTTCGGGTTCATCGAAAGACTGTCGTCGCTCGATTGGCTGTCGCGAAATTCGGCTTCGCTCAAATCGGTATTGTCGGTGGACGTGACTTCGGTGGTGGTCTGGCCGACGGTGATCTGGCCCTTGAATTCGAACGTCTCGCCGGTCGGCTTGCGCACCAGTTTCACCGAGACCGGCAGCTTGTCCGCCTCGCTGGTCGATGTGCCGGTCAGCGTGTTGCCGTTGACGCTGAGCGTGGCGACGAAGCGATCCTTGCGCGGCGATCCGCGATCGGCGGGGTAGCAGACGTCGAGCGTTGCGGCGGTCACCGTCTTGCCTTGGCGGGTTTCTTTCAGGATGACATCGGCGTTGCCGTCCATCAGCCCGTCGACCGATGTGAAGTACCGCGTCTCGACGCCGCCCGGCGCAGCCTTCGGCGCGGTTTTGACCTGTGCGTGCGCGACATGTGTCGTGGCCGTCATCAGTCCGATCATGCAAAGGTGGAGCGCGTTCATGTTCAGTGTCCTGGCGTCGCTGGAATCAGTTGCCGCAACATACCACGCTCGCGCCGACAAGATTGCGGCTGGGGCGTCTTAAACCCACCGCGCCGGCCAGACATCGCGCCGCACGACGCGATGCCAGATCCATGCGAAGGCCAGCAGCAGCAACGCACCAGCGAGCACCGGGACTATCAGATACGACCACGACATATGTCCGGCGACGACCAGCAGCGGATTGATTCCGGCCGGCGGGTGCAGCGTGTCGGTGAGGATCATCGCGGCAACGGCGAGGCCCACCGCTACGGCGGCTGCCCACCCTTGCGGCCCGGTCAGCTTGACGATCACAAGCCCGACCACCGTTGCAACGAGATGCCCACCGACGAGCGCGCGCGGTTGCGCGGGCTTGGCGTCCGGCATGGCGATCACCAGCACGATCGAGGTCGCGAAGGGGATCACCGCCATCGGAAAGGCCGACGCCACCGACAACGCTTCCATCGCACCGATCGCCAGTGCCGAACCAATGCCGGCCAGGAGCGCCGTGCGGTTCACGCCGGATGGCCGCGGTTCGCCCATCGCATCTTCTCCGCACGCGAAAGCACATGGCAGGACGTCAAAACAAAAAGGGCGGCAGATCGCTCTGCCGCCCTTTGGAGTCTTCGGGAGAAAGTTACTTCAGGTTGGTCATCGCGGTCAGGTCAGCCGAGAGCTTGACGATGCCGGTCGCGCCGCACCACTTCGAGCCGAAGCCGGTGGGGTTGATCGGGGTAAAGCTGCCGTCGAAGCGAGCCGTGTTGTCGCTGGTGAAGGCGTTGCAATCGCCCTTGGAGAGGTTGGTGTCGGAATAGCGCAGATCGAGCGTGAACACCTTGTAGGTGAAGCCGACGCCGATATTCCAGGTGTTGTAATCGGCGTAGTTGATGCCGTTCGGGAACGCGGGCACGCCGTAAAAGCTGTCCGACGTGCCGAGCCACTGTCGACCGAACTCGCCCGAGACGAACATGCCGATGCCGCTGGATCCGAAGAAGCTGCTCGGCGCGGTGACCTTGCCGACGACCGACGCATAGGTGCCTTCGGCACCGGTGTTCAGGAAGTTTGGCGAGTAGAATGCGTTGGCACCGAGGCTGAAGTAATCATTGAAGGTGTAGTTGACCTTTGCATAGGCCTCGAAGAAGCTGACGTCCTTCTTGATGACGTTGCCGTTGGGCAGAAAATTGGCGGCGCATTCGGCGCTGAGCGGGCGGCCGGCCGTATCGGCTGCAGCGCCGTAGTAGCACGTGCCACCTGGATACAGGTAGCCGTAGACGCCGAAGTCGAACGCGGCGGCGCCGAAGGTCGGGCGGATACCGCCGTAGATGTCGACTTCAGCCGCAGCGCGGTTGGCGAAGGAGATGCTCGAGAACGACGAACCGACGTAGAGCTGCAGGTCCTTGGTCACATTGTAGCGCGGCTCGAAATAGGCCGACACCGACGGGTTGCGGTTCGACTGGGTGACGCCGCGGAACACGTAGTTGCTCGAGATCGCGCTGCCGAAGGCGATATCCCAGGGATCATAAGCCACGATCGGGGGGGCCTTGGTATAGATCTTCGCGGGCAAATCGGCCGCCTGTGCGGAGACGGCGCCGAGCGCCAGGACGGTTGCGACGGTGAGAATTGAAGTCTTCATTGTGGTCCCCATCTTCGATGTCTGAGTTCGGCGTCGTTGCCGCTCGAAGGCTAGCCTTCACCGAGTGCCGCGAAAGTTCCTAATTTCTGACACCAATGTGATGCGCGTCCGGAGTTTGGTGAAGCCAAAAACACGGGCATTTGCCGCCTTTTTAATCTTTTTAGGTTCTGGCAAGGTGTTGGTCGCGCGGTGTGACATTCGCACAACATAAAAATACGCGGCCGCGTACGTGTGGCGACGCTCGTTGCAGGATTCCTGACGATTTCGAACGCGATCGCGCGAATCGCTGCGCTGAGATTCGGGTCGACAACGCAAAAGGCCGCAGCGATGGCTGCGGCCTTTGTCGATCGATAAGCCAAACCTGATGGTCGAGTCACGCAATAGTCTGGTCATTCCGGGGCCCTTAGATCGCGCAGCTTTGCGCGATCTAAGAGAGCCCGGAATCCATAAGCCCTACAGGGAGTATGGATTCCGGGCCT
>JANMAN010000395.1:0-2336 GCA_031359885.1 Tardiphaga sp.
GGAGCGGCGGAAGGTCAGCGTCGGGTCGATCTCATTCTTGATCTTGATGAGGGCGTCGAGCACCATCGGCCCGCATTTGTCGAGATCGATCGAGTAAGTGTCGAAGCGCGGATTGGCCTTGGTGTCGGGGTCATAACGATAGACTTTAAACGCCTTGGTGCGGCCGCCGGTTTCGCCCGGAAAGGCTTTGCCCGACTTGATCTTGCTGTTTGCGGGAAGCGCGAATTCGGCCACCAACCACTCCTGAAAAAACCGTCCTGCGGTGCCGCTACCATGCGGCGCGCGGGGGTTCAACGCACCGCAGCGCCAGTCAGCGGAAAAGCCGTGGTTCGTTTGACCGTTTCCATCGCGATCATCGAAGTGATCGTCTTGAGCGGAACGGCGGCGGTGATCGAGCGATAGAAAGCGTCGTAAGCGGCGATGTTGGCGACGGCGATCTTGAGCAGATAATCCACTTCGCCCGCCATCCGATAAACTTCCATCACCTCGGGCATGGCGGCGGTAGCTTCGGCAAATTTGCGGGTCCACGCCTCGCTATGGTCATCGGTTTCGACCGTCACGACGATCGTCAGGTCGATCCCCACCCGGGCCGGATCGAGCAGCGCCACGCGACGGTCGATCACCCCCGACGTCTCCAGCTTGTTGATCCGCCGCCAGCATGGCGTGGGCGACAAATTCACTTGGCCCGCGACCTCGGCAGCGTCAGCGCCGCATCTTCCTGCAGCAGACCGAGGATTTTGAGATCAGTAGCATCCATCAAAAAACTGCCCATAATTGGAAGGTTTTTCCAAGATTATTCCAGAGACGGCAAATTTGCTGCTTTCTGTGCTGCCGATGACGATCATGATGTTCAGCGACGCTTCCCAAGTCTAAACCGTGTTAGATGAATTTTCCAATTCTCTATCTGCACGCCATGACTCCCTGACTGTAGCGCGCATTCACTGGGGCCCCGTTCGCGGGGCTCCTTTTTTCTTCGAGGAGCCGAGCCGATGTCCGATCAACCCGCAACAAGAAGGCGGATCGGCCGAGGGGTGGCATGTCGCCTGGCTCAGTTTCAAGGATCTGGCACAGAGCGTCCGCGACGACGTCGAACGGATCCGCAATCATCCGCTGACCCCCGACTCCATCCCGGTCCACGGCTTCATCTATGACGTAAAGAACGGCGCGTTGGTGCCGGTCGAGGCGGACCTCAGCGCCTAAAGCGCGACCCGCTCCAGCCGCTTGCGAAGACTGACCATGCCGATCGCCTTGACCGCCTGCTCGGGCTGGTCGGTCATGAGCAGCGCCGCGACATGGCCGAGGATTTGCGACGCAATGTCGAGATTCTGCAGTTTTTCAGCATGTCGCGCCACCACCAAAGGTTCATTGCAAAGATCATCGCCGAGGCTTTCGAGCAGCCGACCGACATAGGCCAATTCCTCGGCCAATCGCCGTGGCAGCGCGTCGACCAACGATTGCCGGGATCCGGCCTGCGGCTCGGGCGCGATATCGACGGACCCCGACTTCGCCTGCTCGATCATTGCATCAACCGCCAATTGGTCGCGCCACGCCGCCGCCGGCATCCACTGTTCGAGTGACAAGGAATGTTCGAACCGGACGCCGCACCCCTTATGGTCGCGCCACACGATCGTTCCGCCGGCCTGGAGTGCACCGCGCGTGATCAGCACGGCGGCGCCAGCGGGCGGCAGGCCGTTGCCCTCGATCCGCGCGCCGGTAGCGGACAAATCGCGCAGCCGGATCGCGGTGGACAATGCGCCGAAGCGGATCGTCGCGGACAGGAACAAGTGAGTGCGCGGCTTGGACCGCAACTCACTTTCCTGGCACCAGACTGGTTGAGCAATCATTCGAGCAATTCCTTCGCTCGAACGTTAAAACCCTGAGATTAACACGGACGCGCCGAACACTCCATTTCGGATCATTTCCTGGCTAACAGGTCGGCCCGCTTCGATCAGTCCATCAACTGCCGGGCGAGGTAGACATATTCGAGCGCCTGGGTGCGCGCCTGCTGCTTCAGGTTCGCCCCCGCGGCATGTCCGCCCTCGGTATTCTCATAATAATAGAATGGCAGGCCATATTCCTCCATCCGCGCCGCAAACTTGCGCGCATGCTGCGGGCCGACGCGGTCGTCCTTGGTAGTGGTGTAGATGAACGGCACCGGATATTTCCGGTCCTTCGACAGCGCGTGATAGGGCGACACCCGCTCCCAGAACTTGCGCACCGCCGGGTCGTCGACATTGCCATATTCCCCTTCCCACGAGGAGCCGGCGGCGATCTTCGAGATGCGCAGCATATCGAGCAACGGAACATCGATGATGACCGCATTCCACAGCTCGGGG
>JANMAN010000425.1:0-2753 GCA_031359885.1 Tardiphaga sp.
GTTACCGAGTCCTGCGATGAGCGCACCCGCTCCGCAGAAGCGATGTCGATCGACGTTTTTCGCGTCACGACGCAATCGGCGTCAAAGCTACGACGACATATTCGTGAAAAAGAAGAGAGCGCGGTAAGCCCGGCGGGTGACGAGCGTTGCGCGGCACGCAAGGACGCATGCGCGCGTCATCGCGTGCATCATGATCATGCTGTCCTATTCGGACTTCAATCCGGCCGCCTGAATGATCGGCTTCCACTTGACGATCTCGGCCCTGAGTTGCTCGGCCAATTCGGCCGGCGTCGAGCCGACCGGATCGCCACTGAGATCGCGCAGGCGTTGTTGGATCTCCGGATCGGCGGTCGCCTTGCGAAATTCCGCGCTGAGGCGTTCGGCCAGTGCCGGGGGCATATTCGCCGGGCCGAAGATCGCATTCCAGGTGTAGGTCTCGTAATCGGGCAGGCCGGATTCGGCGATCGTCGGCATATCGGGAAACGACGGCGATCGTTTTTTCGTCGTGATGGCGATCGCACGGATCTGGCCGGATTGGATGAACGGCGCCGCACCGCTGAGCACGTCGAACAGAATCGGAATCTGGTTGCCCATCAGATCGTTCATGGCCGGCGCGCCACCGCGATAGGGCACATGCGCCATCTCGATGCCGGCCTGCACCTTGAACAATTCGCCGGACAGGTTCGGCGGCGTGCCGACGCCGGACGAGCCATAGCTGTATTTGCCCGGTTCGGCCTTCACCAACGCGATCAATTCGCGGACGTTGGCGGCTTTGATTTGCGAGGAGACCATCAGAACGTTCGGGACGGTCACGATCATCGAGATCGCCGTGAAATCCGTCACGGGGTCGTAGGGCGGTTTGGTAGCCATCAACGGATTGATCGTATGGGTCGAGATCGTGCCCATCAGCAAGGTCGCGCCATCGGGAGCCGCGCGCGCCACGCGCGTCGCGCCGACGACTCCGCCTGCGCCGGCGACATTCTCGATCAGGACGGTCTGGCCGATTTGCTCGGCCACTTTCTTGGCGAGCAGACGGCTCACCACATCGGTGGCACCGCCGGGCGCGAACGGGACGACCAGCGTGATATTGCCTTTCGGCAACTCGCTTTGCGCCCATGCGCGGCGCGGCAGCAGCATCGCCGATGCCGCGGCGAGCGCCCCCGTTCCGACGAACGTCCGGCGTGTCAGGTCATGGACCATGCTCAAGCCTTTACGAGATAGCAGCCGACTTCGTTGAGCGGCTTCGTTGCATCGGCCGCCGAGGCGGTGGAGACCACCTTGCAGTAGTCCCACGGTCCTTTGCTTTCGGCGGGCGTCTTCACTTCGAGCAGATAGGCAGGCAGCGCGGCGCGGCCATCGATCCGAATAACGCCGGGACCGAACGCGTCGTCGTCGGTCGGAAGGTCTTTCATCTTCGCAACCGTGACGGCGCCGCTTTTCTTGGCGGCTGCAGCGCCGAGGGCCGCGACGGCCTTGAGATAGTGCAGCGTCACACCGTAACAGCCGGCGTGAGTCATGCCGGGATAGACGCCGCCCATCCGAGGAACCACACGTTTGGTGAAGGCGCGCGTGCGGTCGTTGAGATCCCAATAGAAACTGTTCGAGAACAACAGGCCCTTCATCGTGTCGAGCCCGACGCCATGAATGTCGTTCAAGAACGTCACGAGCGCCGCGACCTTCATATTTTTGGTCATTCCGAATTCCCCGCCTTGCTTCAGACAATTTGCGAGGTCCGAACCGCCGATCGACAACGCGAGCACATCCGCGCCGCTGGCTTGAGCCGCGAGCAGGAAGGACGAGAAGTCCGAAGCGCTGATCGGCACTTTCGCATTGCCGAGAACTTTGCCGCCGGCCTGCTCGACGAAGCGGCTGGTTTCCTCGGTCAGCGAGGCGCCGAAAGCATTGTCCGTCGAGAGGAAGAACCATTTCTTGCCACCCGCCTTGACGGTTTCGAGCGCGACCGCCTTGGAGAACATATAGCCGTCATAGGTCCAGTTGATTGCATTCGGCGTGCACTGCTTCCCGGTGAATTCCGTCGAGGTAACGGCGACGCCGAGGCAGACCTTGTCGCGCTCCTTGCAGACAAAGGATGCGGCGAGCCCGACCGACGAGTTTGGTCCGGCGATCACCATGTCCACGCCGTCGCTGTCGAACCAGCGACGCACGATCGCCGCACCGACATCGGCTTTGTTTTGATGATCGGCGTAGACGATCTCGGCCTTGAAGCTGCTGTTGGTCGCGGCAAATTCATCGACCGCCTGCTTGGCGCATTCGACGCCGGGCAGCCCGAGCAGATCGTTGTAGAGACCCGAAAAGTCGGCAAGAACGCCGATCTTGACGGTCGGCATCTGCGCGAAGGCTGGCCGTCCCAGCGATGTGCCGACCAGCGCGAGCGAACCGGCCATCAGACCGCGGCGTGAAAGCTTCATTCCGTCTTCTCCCATGATACTCGTCGTGGCCACCTAGCGCGGCTCTATCGACATCTGGTCGTCGTTCGTTTGGGTGCGCGATGCCGAGCAGCAATGGCTGCTGTTCGACCCGACGAACCCGTTGTCGCGGAGATTATTTTTTCAGCCGCGGCTTCTCGATGTTCGCCAGATCGCACAGCGCATCGACCATCGCCGAAAAATCCTTGCCGCCAAATCCTCGCGCGCGGGCGGTGGAAAAAGCTTCGCGGGCGGCGGCGGCCTTCGGCATCGGCACTTTCACCGCATTGGCCGAATCGATGATCAGCGTCAGGTCCTTGTGGGCGA
>JANMAN010000146.1:0-3059 GCA_031359885.1 Tardiphaga sp.
GTGGAGAGTCTGGATGCTGTCGCAGAGCAGCAGCAATTTCAGTTGGAAGCGGCTTATCTCGCGCTCACCAGTAACGTCGTTATCGCGGCGATTCAGGAAGCGTCATTGCGCGGGCAGATCGCAGCGACGCGAAGCATCATCGCGATCGAGCGCAATCTGCTCGATATCCTCAAGCGGCAATTCAGCTTCGGTCAGGCCGCGCAAGCCGACGTGCTCGCTCAGGATGCCGCGCTGGCGCAAGCGGAAGGACTGCTCCCGCCGCTGGAAAAGCAATTGGCGCAGCAACGCAATCTGCTGACGGCGCTCGCAGGGCGTTTGTCGGCCGACGAGATCGGCCAGAGGTTCGATCTTTCGACGCTCAAGTTGCCGACCAGCTTGCCCATCAGCCTGCCGAGCAGGCTCGTCGATCAACGCCCCGACGTCCGGGCGGCCGAAGCCAACATGCACGCGGCCAGTGCGCTGGTCGGCGTCGCGATTGCAGCCCGACTGCCTAATATCGTGCTGTCGGCGAATGGCGGCTCGACAGCTTTCAATCTTGCACAAAGCTTCACACCGGGAACGGGTTTTTACACCCTCGCCGCTAGCGCGACCGCGCCGATTTTCGACGGCATGACGCTCTACAACAAACAACAAGCCGCCCAAGCCGCACTCGACCAGGCCGAGGCGCAATATCGCGCGACCGTGATTACCGCATTTCAAAACGTCGCTGATGCGCTGCGCGCGCTGCAATCCGATGCGCGCGCGGTCAAGGCCGCTCTCCGGGCGGAGGTAACCGCAAAAGCCAGTCTCGACATCGTTCAGCAGCAGTTGAACGCGGGTCAGGTCAATCAGCTCGCCGTTCTGAACGCACAGCAGACCTATTTGATCGCGGCCGTAGTTCGAGTGCAATCGGAAGCCAACCGGCTCTCTGACACAGCGGCACTCTTCATGGCTCTCGGTGGCGGCTGGCCTTCGACGTGCAACAGTTCGGATTGGCGGACATGCGCCATGGAAGGTAACATGCAATCCAGCACTCAGTGACATGGGCGCAAATGTTCTGATCCGAGCGGCGACGTCTCAACGACACCGACGCTCCCCGCCAGTGTGGCAGCGTCGTCGGCATCATCAGCAGCGTTGGCTGCAAAACAGGAATACGTTATGTTTACTTTGCATGGCCCAACATCCGCTCGCCCGCATCGTTCGCCGTTTCAAACGTGAATCGTCGCGCACCGGATCGCTCATCATCACGTTCTATGGCGACGCTATCCTGCCGCGCGGCGGCAGCGTCTGGCTGGGAACGTTATTGCAATTTCTGGCCCTGCTCGAGATCGACGGCGGCGTGGTGCGCACAGCAGTTTCGCGGCTTGCCGCCGATGGCTGGTTCGACCGTGACAAGGTCGGCCGCAACAGTTTTTACAGACTTGCGAAGGGCGGACGCGCGCGCTTCGAAGCCGCGCTGGAGCACGTTTACAATCCGCACGAGACAAACTGGGCCGGACAGCTCGAACTCCTACTCATCGGCAGTGCTGCAGATCGCGAGGCGGCGCGCGACGCATTGAACGAAGCAGGTTTCGGTAGTCCGATGCCCGGCGTATGGGTCGCGCCTGCCGGCGTCCCTATACCCAAAGAGGCGGCGGGTGCGATACGGCTCGATGTCTCCGCTGCCGACGACATGGGTCGCCGTCTGATCGCGGAAAGTTGGTCGCTGCAGCGCACGGCTGCGTCGTATCGAGATTTTCTCACGACGTTCGCGCCGCTCGACGGGTGGGTCTTCCGTGACGAGATCTCACCGGCCGACGCCATGCTGGCGCGCATTCTGCTGATCCACCAATATCGCCGGGTCATTTTGCGCGATCCGTTGTTGCCGGCGGCGTTGTTGCCGACCGATTGGCCGGCGCAAGAAGCACGCGCATTTTGCGGCCGGCTTTATCGCGCGCTGTTGCCGGCGTCCGAACGCTGGCTCGATGAGCATGGCAAAAGCCTAACGGGGGCACTGCCGATCGCCGGATCCAGTCTTCGTCGCCGGTTCGACTGATATAATATGTTACAATAATATCTTGCGTTCTAGAAGTTTTGTTATACGTTATTTCGACCGAATAGCAGGGAGGCCGTGATGTACACGCAGGCACTGAACGCGCCCCAGACGGACGAACGCCACCTTGAAGACGCCGATAAAACTGCTCGCTTCGAGGCGCGCGTCGCCGACGAGCAACGCATCGAGCCGAACGACTGGATGCCGGCCGCCTATCGAAAAACGCTGACGCGGCAGATTTCCCAGCACGCCCATTCCGAGATCGTCGGCATGCTGCCCGAGGGCAACTGGCTGACCCGCGCGCCCACGCTACGCCGCAAGGCAGCATTGCTCGCCAAGGTGCAAGACGAGTGCGGCCACGGGCTCTATCTTTATGCGGCGGCCGAAACACTGGGGACGTCGCGTGAAGAACTTGTCGATCAAATGTTAAGCGGCCGCGCGAAATATTCCTCGATCTTCAACTATCCGACGCTGACATGGGCCGACATCGGCGCCATCGGCTGGCTGGTCGACGGCGCAGCCATCATGAACCAGATCCCGCTGTGTCGCTGTAGCTATGGTCCCTACGCGCGCGCCATGGTGCTGATCTGCAAGGAAGAGAGTTTCCATCAGCGTCAGGGCTACGAAATCATGATGACGCTCGCGCGCGGTTCGGCCGAGCAGAAGGCGATGGCGCAGGACTCGTTGAACCGCTGGTGGTGGCCGTGCCTGATGATGTTCGGCCCGCCCGACGGCGAGAGCCAGCATTCCGACAAATCGACCGCCTGGAAGATCAAGCGCTTCGCCAACGATGCCTTGCGACAGAAATTCGTCGATGCGACCGTACCGCAGGCCCACTTCCTGGGGCTGACGATGCCCGATCCGGCTCTGCGTTTCAACGACGCGAGCGGAAACTGGGAGTTCGGCGCGATCGACTGGACCGAGTTCACACAGGTGCTGGCAGGCAACGGCCCGTGCAACCGGGAGCGCCTGGCCGATCGCCGCTCCGCGCACGAGGACGGCACCTGGGTCCGCGCGGCCGCACTGGCCTTCGCCGAGAAGCAGCGCC
>JANMAN010000463.1:0-2455 GCA_031359885.1 Tardiphaga sp.
GCCCGAGCGCAGCATCGATTATCCAGTGGCCACCATCGGTGACGAAAACATGGCCGTTGTTGGCCCGGACCGTCATCGGCCCCGCGAGCCCGCAATCGGCGAAGGCGGTCTCGATGGCGCGGCGGGTGGCGGACAGGCCGAACGGGATCACTTCGATCGGCAACGCAAACCGGCCGAGCGTCGGTACCCATTTGGATTCGTCGGCGATCACGATCATGCGGTCGGACGCGGCCGCGACGATCTTCTCGCGCAGTAATGCGCCGCCACCGCCTTTGATGACGTTGAGCGCGGGATCGATCTCGTCCGCGCCGTCCACGGTCAGATCGAGCCGGTCGATCTCGTCCAGCGTCGTCAGCGGCACGCCGCAGCGTTCGGCGTCGGCGCGTGTCGCTTCAGAGGTCGGTACGCCGATCACGGTGAGCCCGGCCTTGACCCGCTCGCCCAACAATTCGACGAAATGTTTCGCGGTCGATCCGGTGCCGAGGCCGAGCTTCATACCGGCGTGGACATGCTCCAGCGCGCGAGCCGCCGCCAGCCGTTTTAGTTCGTCCGCCGTCATGCCGCGCGTCGCCTTTCGCCCCGAGAGTGTCGGGCGCCTGTGTAGCGATGTTTGTCGCGGACAGCCAGAGTTCCGATTTTTGCGCCCGATCTCTTGCATCCGGACCGCGAGGCCGGTAGCGATTTCGCCATGAGCGCATCATCCATCATCGTTTTCGATCTCGACGGCACGCTGGTCGACACCGCGCCCGATCTCATCAATGCGCTCAACCATGTGTTGGCCAGCCAGGGTCTTCCGGCGGTGCCATTGGCGCGGGCGCGCAACATGATCGGTGCCGGCGCACGGAAGCTGCTCGAACGCGGGCTGGAGCTGGAAGGCCGGCAGATGACGACCGCCGAGGTCGATCGGCTCACCGAGGACTTCGTCGCCTTCTATGCCGATCATATCGCGGATGAATCCCGCCCCTTCGAGGGATTATTGGAAGCGCTCGACGATCTCGCGGCCCAGGGCCACCGGCTCGCGGTCTGCACCAACAAGCTCGAATGGCTGTCCAAGCTGCTGATCGAAAAACTGGGAATGACGGACCGCTTCGCGGCGATCTGCGGGGCGGATACCTTCGGCATCGCCAAGCCCGATCCGGCCATCCTGCGCCAGACCATCGCTCAGGCCGGCGGCGATATCGGCAAAGCCATCATGGTCGGCGACGCCGGTCCCGATGTCGGGGTTGCCCGCCGCGCCGGAATTCCGGTCATCGGCGTCACGTTCGGGTATACGGACGTGCCGATCGCCGAACTCAACCCGGATCGGCTGATTACTCACATGTCCCAGCTCTCCGCTGCCGTCGCGGACCTGATGCCGAAGCCAAAAGCCTAACGGGTTCGTCGGGTTGAGAGCTTTCTGGGTGCTAGCGCCGACGCTGCGTCGAGGCTTGGCTGCATGGTTGCGCCCCACTGCCGACGCTCCTATGGTCCGCGCGGGGTTATGCGGCGATCTCAGCAGTCATCGGGTGGGTTGTGTTATGCGTCGAGTTGTCCTTGTCGTCATTGCGAGTGCTGCGCTTAGCGGCTGTGCGTCGTTTTCCATGGATGCATTCAAACCAGCACCGACGCCGGTGACGGTCCAGCTGGACTCCGTGCCTCCCGGGGCGGATGCCGTGACCTCGGTCGGACCGGGCTGCAAGACGCCCTGCTCCCTCGACGTGCTCGCCGAAAATGCCTTCACGGTCACGTTCTCTGCACCCAGGTCGCAGCCCGTCACCGTTCCGGTCACGGTGACACGCATCCCCGGCGACTTCTCGAGCCCGGCGCGTACCGTGGTCGAGCCCAACCCGATCGTCGCGGAATTGCCGCCGGCGACGCCTGTCCGGCGCAAGGGACGTCCTGTCGCGAAAAAGCGCGCGGCAGCGGCCGCCGTCGCAGCCCCCGCCGCATCGCCGTTCCCCACGCCGCGCTGATCGCCTCGCGGCGATTGTGCCCATCGATGTCGGCTCTTACATGGGTGTCATGACAGCAACCGCACTGCAAAGCCCGACAGACCGCGTCTCACCGATGGTCGATCCGTTCGGTCGCCGCATCAGCTATCTGCGCGTGTCGGTGACCGACCGCTGCGATCTGCGCTGTTTCTACTGCATGTCCGAGGACATGACGTTTCTTCCGAAAGCTGATCTGCTGACGCTGGAAGAACTCGACCGGCTATGCACGGCATTCGTCGGGCGTGGCGTGCGGAAAATCCGCCTGACCGGCGGCGAACCGCTGGTGCGACTCAACGTGATGTCGCTGGTGCGTTCGCTCTCACTTCATTTGCACAGCGGCGGTCTCGACGAACTGACGCTGACCACCAACGGGTCGCTGCTCGCGAAATACGCCGACGAACTTGCGGATTGCGGCGTCCGCCGCATCAACGTCTCGCTGGATACGCTCGATCCGCAAAAATTCCGCGCCATCACGCGCTGGGGCG
>JANMAN010000485.1:0-4809 GCA_031359885.1 Tardiphaga sp.
CCCGGACCCATCGTGGACGACACCGCGACGCGCTGGATGTACGTGCCCTTTGCGCCGGCAGGCTTCGCCTTGGAAACCGCGTCGGCGAGCGCCTTGATGTTCTCGACGAGCTTCTCTTCAGTGAACGATACCTTGCCGATACCGGCCTGGATGATGCCGGCCTTCTCGACGCGGAATTCGACCGAGCCGCCTTTGGCGCCCTTGACCGCGCCGGTGACGTCCATCGTCACGGTGCCGATTTTCGGGTTCGGCATCATGCCGCGCGGACCGAGCACCTTACCAAGGCGACCGACCAGCGGCATCATGTCCGGGGTCGCGATACAACGATCGAAGTTGATCTCGCCGCCCTGCACCTTTTCGACGAGGTCTTCCGCACCGACGACATCCGCACCGGCGGCGCGGGCTTCGTCAGCCTTAGCGCCACGGGCGAACACGCCGACGCGCAAGGTGCGGCCGGTGCCGTTCGGCAGCGAGACGACGCCACGGACCATCTGGTCGGCGTGACGCGGATCGACGCCGAGATTCATCGCGACCTCGATGGTCTCGTCGAACTTCGACTTGGCGCGTTCCTTCACCATCTTGATCGCGTCCGCGATCGGATAGAGCTTTTCGCGATCGATGCCTTCGCGGGCTTTAACGAGCTTCTTGCCAATTGCCATGATCGTTACCCCGCCACCTGCAGACCCATCGAACGGGCAGAGCCCTCGACCATCTTCATGGCCGATTCGACGGTGTCGCAATTGAGATCCTTAATTTTCTTCTCGGCGATCTCGCGAATTTGCGCAGAGGTCACGGTGCCGGCGGAATCTCGGCCCGGCAGCTTCGAGCCGGACTTGATGCTCGCAGCCTGCTTGAGGAAGAACGACATCGGCGGCGTCTTCAGTTCGAACGTGAAGGAACGATCCGCGAAGATCGTGATCACGACCGGGATCGGCGTGTTCTTTTCTTCCTTCTGCGTCTGCGCGTTGAACGCCTTGCAGAATTCCATGATGTTGAGGCCGCGCTGACCAAGCGCGGGACCGATCGGGGGCGACGGATTTGCTGCACCCGCCGGCACCTGAAGCTTCAGGTATCCGGTCACTTTCTTTGCCATGCTCTTCTCCTGTTTGTGGTTGCGGCTGACATCGGCTGGCTACCGATTTCGCCTCCCACGGTTACCGGCTTTCGCCGACTTAACGCGTCGCCCTTCGAGGCTCGTCGCAAGAGCGACTTCGCACCTCAGAGTGACGCGAACTCTGAGCTCGTCATCCACGGCGAAACAAATTGTTTCGCCTTTGAGGTGCGAGCGTTCTTCACGCGAGCCTCGAAGGACGACGGCTGATTTCAAATCAGACCTTCTCGACCTGACCGAATTCCAATTCGACTGGTGTCGCGCGACCGAAGATCGACACCGCGACCTTGACGCGTGAACGGCCTTCGTCGATTTCCTCGACCACGCCGGAGAACGACGCGAACGGGCCATCGGCCACGCGAACGTTCTCGCCGATCTCGAACGACACCGACGCCTTCGGGCGCTCCACGCCTTCCTGCACCTGATGCAGGATGCGCATCGCCTCGGGCTCCGAGATCGGCATCGGCTTGTTTTCCGCGCCGAGGAAGCCCGTCACCTTCGGGGTATTCTTGATCAGATGAAACGCCTCGTCGGTGAGGTTCATCTTCACCAGCACGTAGCCCGGAAAGAACTTGCGCTCGGCATCGACCTTGCGGCCGCGGCGCACTTCCGTGACCTTTTCGGTCGGGACCAAAATCTGTTCGAATAGATCTTCCAGCCCGCGTTGCTTCGCCTGCTCCTTGATCGACTCCGAGACCTTTTTCTCGAAGTTGGAATAGGCGTGAACGATGTACCAGCGCATTGCCATCAGCGGATACCGAGCAAGAAGGTCACGAGAACGCGGATCAATTGATCCGCCACGAAGAAGAACACCGACGACACCGCGACCATGATGAACACCATGATGGTGGTGATCGTGGTCTCGCGACGCGAAGGCCACGTGACCTTGGCGGTCTCGGTGCGCACTTCCTGCAAGAATTTGAACGGGCTGAAAGCCATCGTTGATGATCCGCGTCCGACGCCGGACGTTTAGGTGTTTCGGGTTCGCAAAGCTCAGGACGAAAAGAAAGACAACGCGAAAAACAGACAGCCCCCTCGCGCCCAACCCTCTCTCAAGGATGAGCCGCCAAGCGGGCGCTCTGTTGTCCGGGAAATCAAAGCCGCGTCGGATATCCGTAACCGGGCCGACAGCGAGTGCCGTGTCCTACTGCGGACCCCGGCAAAGGTCAAGATGGACCCGCCGCAACCAAAGGCTGCTTCGACACCCAGCCGCCGAACGGGACACTGCGTCTTCTGAGGTTCCAAGCCCTTGCGGGACCGGGCCCGGCCCGCCATTCTGCGCGGCATACAAACAAAAAATCACCGGAGAAAACATGTCCAAGACGAAAACCAAGGCCAAGATGTTGGCGTCGATCGCCTTCTGCGCCGCGCTGATGCAGCCCATCGTCCTTCAGCAAGCCACCGCGCAGCAAAGCGACCTGCCTCTTAAAATCGGCGTGCTCAGCGACTTTTCGTCGGTCTATTCCGACATCGGCGGCATGGGCAATGTCGAAGGCACAAAGATGGCGATCGAGGAGATGGGCGGCACGATGTTCGGCAAGCCGATCGAGCTGGTTACCGCCGACGTTCAGAACAAGGCCGACATCGCCGCGGCGTTGGCGCGCAAATGGTACGGCAACGACAATGTCGACATGATCATCGACATGCCGACCTCGGCGACTGCGCTGGCCGGCATGGAGATGTCGAAGCAGTTCGAGAAGATCATGATCGTCACCGATGCCGCGAGTTCGGACATCACCGGCAAGTCGTGCTCGCCCTACACGGCGCACTGGACCTACGACACCTACGGTAACGCCCAGACGGTCGGCAAAGCCATCGTGAAAAACGGCGGCGATAGCTGGTACTTCATCACCGCGGATTACCTGTTCGGGCAATCGATCGAACGCGACACCGGCGACGTCGTGCGCGCCGCCGGGGGCAAGGTGCTCGGCAGTTCGAAACATCCTTTGAACAATGCCGACTTCTCGTCCTTCCTGCTGCAGGCGCAATCGTCGAAGGCCAAGATCATCGGCATGGCCAATGGCGGCGGCGACACCATTAACACGATCAAGCAGGCGGCTGAATTCGGCATCGTTGCGGGCGGGCAGAACCTCGCGGGCATCGTGATGTTCATCTCGGACATTCACAGCCTCGGGCTGAAGCTGGCGCAGGGCCTCATCATCACCGAGGCCTATTACTGGGACAAGGACGACCGCAGCCGCGCCTTCGGCGAGAAGTTCTTCGCGCGGACCAAGCGGATGCCGACGATGAATCAGGCCGCGACCTACTCCGCGACGCTGCATTATCTGAAAGCGGTGAAAGCCGCCGGCACGCGGGAGACCAAGGCGGTGCTCGCCAAGATGCGCGAAATGAAGGTGGATGATGCCTTCACCTCGAACGGTAAACTGCGCGAGGACGGCCGCATGGTGCATTCGATGCTGCTTCTGGAAGTGAAGAAGCCCGAAGAATCCAAGAAGCCCTGGGATTACTACAAGGTTCTCGCCGAAGTGCCGGGCGACGAGGTGTTCCGTCCGATGAAAGACGGCGGCTGCCAATACGTGAAGTAAGGCAGTTTTGGCTCGAACGCGGCGCAGCGATGCCGGCAATGCGAAGCATTGTCCGGACGGCTGCTCCGCAGAGCCGGGACCGTTACGCATGCCGACTTCGATACGATCCCGGATCTGCGATGCATCACTTCGCCGGTGACACTGCATGGCAGTGCGCCGGCTCGCCATGCATCGCGCCCAGGACACGGTTCCCGCAAAATAGTTTTGCCAACAATTCCCAAACGACCTTCCCAGATACCGCGGCTTAACCATTTTAACCGAACGTCTCCTTGTCTCGCGGTGGGAGTTGAGTATGCGTAAAAATTTGGTATTCGCGGCTGGCGGCGGCGTTTTGGCGGTTGTCGCCATCGGCTACATCGCGGTCCGTGCAATGGACGGCACGACGAAGGTCGTGGCGGTGAAGGATGTCTCCGAGGTCACTGGCGCCATCGGCGACGGCAAGCCCGGTGCAACGGCGGACAAGTCGCAAAACCCGGCGCCCGCGCCGAAGATCGAACCCGCGAGCGCGACGCCGGCAGCCGAAGCTCGCGTGCCGGCCCCTGCCCCGATGGCAGCGTGCGCCAATCCGAACGGGCTCGGCGTGTCACGCACCGTGCAGATCGACACCACGGGCGGCCCCGGCCTCGGCCTGTCGCAATACAAGGATTACGATTTTCTGCAGCCCGGCGAAGTGGCGCTGACGTTCGACGACGGCCCATGGCCCACGACGACGCCCGCCGTGCTGGCCGCGCTCGACGCGCAATGCGTCAAAGCGACGTTTTTCCCGGTCGGCAAGCACGCCACCTGGCATCCCCAAATCCTCAAGCAGGTTTTGGCGCAAGGCCACACGGTCGGCTCCCACACCTGGGGCCATATGAACCTGGCGAAGCGGCCGCTTCAGGAAGCCAAGGACGAAATCGAAAAGGGCATTAGCGCCGTCACCATGGCGGCCGGCCGTCCGATCTCGCCGTTCTTTCGTTTCCCGCAGCTACGCCAGACGCCGGAACTGAAGGCCTATCTCGGCGAGCGCAACATCGCTACCTTCTCGATCGACGTCGACTCGGAAGACTTCCGCATCAAGAAAGCCGATCAGCTCGTCAGTTCCGTGATGACCAAGCTGCAGAAGACCGGCAAGGGCATCGTGCTGATGCACGACCTGCAGAAATCGACGGC
>JANMAN010000155.1:0-4217 GCA_031359885.1 Tardiphaga sp.
CAAGGGGGGAGAGAGCAGGCAGTGTCCGATGCAACGCCTTAATTCAATTGCACCGAACCCAACACTTGTCAGCGCCCGCGACCTCAAACGCCATTTCGACGTGTCGAAGCCATGGCTCAATCGTCTGCTCGAAGGCGGCAAGCCGGAGTTTTTGCGCGCGGTCGATGGCGTGTCCTTCGATATCGCCAAGGGCGAGACGTTCGCGCTGGTCGGCGAATCCGGGTCGGGCAAGACGACCGTCGCGCGCATGGTCGTCGGATTGCTGCCGCCGACATCGGGCACGGTGACCATCGACGGCGTCTCGATGACGTCGACAAAGCAAAATCAGGCGCGACGCGCCTTGCGCCGACGCATTCAGATGATTTTCCAGGACCCCTATGCGAGCCTCAATCCGCGTCTGCGCGTCGATGCGATCATCGCCGAGCCGATCCGGGCCTTCGCGCTGATCGACAACGAGCGCGACATCCGCGCGCGGGTCGGCGAGCTGCTGCGTCTCGTCGGATTGCATCCCGACGACGGCGTGAAATATCCGCATCAATTTTCCGGCGGGCAGCGCCAGCGCATCGCCATCGCACGCGCGCTCGCCTCGGAAGCCGAATTCATCGTCTGCGACGAGCCGACCTCGGCGCTGGACGTCTCCGTGCAGGCGCAGATCCTCAACCTGATGCGCGACCTGCAAGATAAATTCGGCCTGACGTATTTGTTCATCAGCCACAACCTCGCGGTCGTCAGGCACATGGCGACGCGGATCGGCGTGATGTATCTGGGACGCATCGTCGAGATCGCGGACAGCCGTGAATTGTTCGCCAATCCGCGGATGCCCTATACGAAGATGCTGCTCGGCGCGGTGCCCGATCTGGCGATGTCCGGCCGCGCGCGCATCGCGGTGCAAGGCGAAATCCCGAATCCGATCGACCCGCCGTCCGGTTGCACCTTTCATCCGCGCTGCCCGCAGGTCTTCGCGCGCTGTCGCTTGGAGGTGCCGTCGCTGATCGACGGCGTCGCGTGCCACGCGGTGAATGAGGTGGTTTAGCAGCGACACGTAACGGCCGGTCATCCCCGCCAAGCCCAAGGAGCGCTCTTGTGCTCCGTGGGCGCGAGCGGGGATCCAGTACTCACATCACGAATGCTCTGGAATACTGGTTCACCCGCGTTCGCGGGTGATGACGGCCGGTGTTCGTCTCAACTCACCACCTCGGTCAGCACCCGTCGCACGTCCATCTCGAATTCGAGATCAATCACCGGCGGGCGCGCGTAGTGCCATGTGAGGCCCGAGCGCGCCGCGCCCTTGCGCACCAATTCGTCGGCAATCACGGCGTGAAAATCATGCACGGTGTAGGCCTGCGCCGCCGTGGCATCCTTCCACGCGAAACCGAACGCGGCCATGCGCTGCGCCATCTCGCCCACCGTGAAGCGCACCTTCTCGGCGAATCCCTCGGCGCTGAGATCGCGATAGCGCACGATGCGCTCCGGATAGCTGCCCGCACCGCCGCGCGCTTCCGCGCCGCCGGCGATGACGAAACTTGGCCCGGCGTCCGCCGCTGGTCGCGTGTAGGAAAACGCATAGAACGACGGCGTCGTCGGCGGATCGATCTCGGGGCAGACGTTGCTGCGCGCAACCGGATTTGTCGTACTGTCGAAGATGCCCCATTCGGCGAGCGTCTTGACGTAGTGCTCGTTGAACGCGCGGAAGCCGTCCTCGGTAAAAGCCGCGGGTGAGCGCAGCTCGCAAGCGCAGAATGCCGTCAGCGGCCGACCATTGGCTTGCATGATCCCGGCCGCGCGATCGAAGCCGTCCGCGAGCGGGAGCAATTCATCGAAGCGGACCCGCACGATCTCGAAGCCGGCGTCGGCCGCCGCACCGCTGGAATATTGAAACACGGCGGGGATGAAACGATAATTGCCGGCCGGAAAGTTTTGGATCATGAAGCTTGCTCCGATTTTTCAGGCTGCATGGTAGCTCAAATAAAACGGAAACGTCATCCCCGCCTCGTGTGCTCTTGCACACGTAGAGCGGGGATCCAGTACTCACATCATGAATGCTCTGGAATACTGGTTCCCCGCCTTCGCGGGGATGACGGTTTTGCGTGCGACTTAGCTCACGTCGGCTTGAGCACCGCATCGCCATGATCGAAATCGGCGATTTCCTTGGCGCGCTGCGATTCCGCGCCCGCGCGGTGATCGGTCGCGATCGCGACATAGACCGCCGGTAGCACGAACAGCGTGAACAGCGTGCCGATCGTCATGCCCGACACCACGACGAGGCCGATAGAGAAGCGGCTCGCCGCGCCTGCACCGGACGCCGTCAGCAACGGCAGCAGGCCGGTCACCATCGCAGCCGTCGTCATCAGGATCGGCCGCAGCCGCACGCGCGCCGACATCTCGATCGCTGACCGCTTGTCGAGGCCTTCCTTCAATTGAAGCTCGTTGGCGAACTCCACCATCAGGATGCCGTGCTTGCTGATCAGGCCGATCAGCGTCAGCAAGCCGACTTGCGTGTAGATGTTGATCGTCGCCATGCCGAAGAACAACGGCAGCAGCGCGCCCGAGATCGCCATCGGCACGCTGATGAGAATGACGAGCGGATCGCGGAGACTCTCGAACTGCGCGGCCAGCACCAGGAAGATGATAACGAGCGCGAAGCCGAACGCGACCGCGAGCTGATTGCCTTCCTGCACGTATTGGCGCGCATCGGCGAGATAATCATGCCCGAAGCCGGACGGCAGATTCTTGGCTTGGCTCTCGAGGAATTCCACCGCCTTGCCGACGGTGACGCCCGGCATCGGCACGGCCTGGAAGGTCGCGGAGTTGAGCTGGTTGTAATGCGTCAGCGCATTCGGATTGGTCGCGGTCTCCACCGACACCAACGTCGATAGCGGTACCTGCTGGCCGGACGTCGAGGTCACGTAATAATTCTCGAGCGATTCCGGCGAAATGCGCAGGCTTCGCGGCACTTGCGGAATGACCTGATAGGAGCGGCCTTCGAGGTTGAAGCGGTTGATGTAGTTGCCGCCGAGCAACGTCGACAGCGTGCCGCCGAGCGCTTGCATGGTGACGCCGAGCTCGTTCGCCTTCGAGCGGTTGACGTTCACCTTCACCACCGGCTGATTGAAATCGAGATCGCTGTCGGAGACGATGAACAGGCCGCTTTCCCGCGCGGACTTCTTGAGCTTGTTCATCTCCTCATAGACGGTCTGGAAACTGTTGGTGGAGTTGATGACCATCTGCACCGGCAGACCGCCCGGCCCGCCCGGCAGCGCCGGAAGGTTGAACGCAAACGCGTTGACGCCGGTGATCTTGCTGAGTTCGGCCTGCACCAGCGGCTTGATTTTCGTGGAGGAGCGCGTGCGCTCGTCCCACGGCTTCAACAGCATGCCGGCGATGCCGTTGCTGGGGCCGGCGGTGCCGTTGATGACGAAGCGCAAATCGGTTTCGGGAAAGCCTGCGAACGCCTTGTCGAGCTGCGCGCTGTAGTAATTCGTGTAGTCGATGTTGGCGTATTTCGGCGCCTTCAGCACGGAGAAGACGATGCCCTGATCTTCCTCGGGCGCGAGTTCTTTCGCCGTGTTGACGTACATGTAGCCGACCAGAAAAAGAATGCAGGCCGCGAACAGCGCCGTGACCGGGCGATAGTCCAGCGAGCGGTCGAGCCGGCGGCCGTACCAGCGCGTCGTCGCGCCGAACACCTTGTCGACCTTCTGCGCGAACCAGCCCTGATGGCCGCCTTTGAGCAGGACCGAGCACATCATCGGCGACAAGGTCAGCGCGATAATGCCGGAGACGATCACCGAGCCCGCCAGCGTGAAGGCAAATTCGCGGAACAGCGATCCGGTCAAGCCGCCGAGGAAGCCGATCGGCGCATAGACCGCCGCGAGCGTGATGGTCATCGAAATGACAGGACCGACGATTTCACGCGCGCCGATCAACGACGCCTGCACCGGCGGTTTGCCCTCCTCCAAATGGCGGTAGATGTTCTCGACCACGACGATGGCGTCGTCGACCACGAGCCCGATCGCCAGCACCATCGCCAGCAGCGTCAGCAAGTTGATGCTGAAGCCCATCACTAGCATCAGCGAACACACGCCGATCAGCGACAACGGGATCGTCACGACGGGAATGATGACCGAGCGGAACGAGGCCAGGAACAGGAAGATCACGACCACGACGATCAGCACCGCCTCGATCAGCGTGTTCTTCACCTCGTCGATCGACGACTG
>JANMAN010000158.1:0-4364 GCA_031359885.1 Tardiphaga sp.
GCGGTCGCAACCACATGCGCGCCTTGTTTGGCAAGCGCGAGCGCAGTCGCATAACCGATGCCGCGCGACGCGCCGGTGACGAGTGCGATACGGGAGGAGAGGGAATTCATTCTGGACTTGACCTGCCTGACTAACAATCTAAGGTTTTAAAAAACACTATTTTCACTTATCTGTATTTCCACCTCGACGTTCTAGTTTTGCAATGGCAGCGCTCGTTGATCTCGCTTGGATGGAATTTATCGAACTCGTAGCCGGAAAGAGTGACGGCTCTTGGGTATTCCGCGGTCAGGGAAACCAAAGCTGGTCGCTTCGGCCTAAAGTCGGACGTGCGGATGTATGTGGAAAAGCTGGATATCGGCAAGCCGATGAAAGAATATTGTTTGATAATTTTAAGCGCGAATCTCCGCGGTATGAGCGCGGTCATGAATTCGAGCCGATGGATTGGCTGGCTCTTGCTCAACACCACGGACTTCCGACGCGACTGCTGGACTGGACAACCAATCCATTGACCGCCGCTTGGTTTGCGGTCTGCGACGAAGCCGAGACCGCTGACGGAGTCATTCACATGATCCGCTATGCCGCACATAGCTTGGTCGCCGGCGTAGACCCATTCGGCAGCAATCCGACGCCCATTTTGACGCGGGTCCCGTCCCTCGCAGCCCGCGTTACGGCGCAGCAGGGTCTATTCTCGTTGCATCCAGATCCGGTCCAAGATTGGCTACCATCGGCTCCCTTCGCCCATGCCACCTTATCCATACCAGGCGGCAGCAAACCTGAATTCCGCACGCTTCTGCATCTTTTCGGGGTCAATTCATCGCGACTGATGGGTGATCTCGACGGCCTTTGTAAAACGCTTCAATGGGAATATCGTACCCGCTAATAGGAACAAGTCTTTGAAAAGCGATGGCAAATCTGAGAGCGCCGACGCGATTGCGTTTGGCGTAAGCGACCCAGCTTTTAGCGCGGCTTCGGGTCCGGCCGTGGATATGGATATCGAAGTTTATGAGCTACTCAACATCGCTTCGATGGCTGGACATCGGCCGACATCGTATGCCATCCGGAACCGGCTCTCGATGGACAACCTCCTGGACGGCTTCATCATCGGCCAGCAGGGGCATTGGCGCAATCTGCACACGGTGGTCGACGGGCTGAGACGGCAGGGTGATCCCGACCGACAGGTCGATTACGCATGGGGCGTGCCGACCGGATATTTAAACCATTCCTTAGGCTTGACGATGCCAGGCTTGGAAAGGTCCGGTCTATTAGGTCAGCCTCTCGAAGCTTTGGCAGACAATCATAAGGAACTATCAGCCTTCGAAGCACGTTTGCGCAGCCTCGAAGCGAAATTATCGGGATTTGACGAGCCCGGCACGCGCAGTGAAATAACAAAATCGGACACCAACCGAACGGAGGCAATGGAGGCGGGGCGTGAGGGGTCGGTTAAAACGAAGGAGACTGACGTGAGGCCTGCTCTTGTAAACGTCGCATCCATCGCATCGAAGGTGAATGCCTGCACCACAGACACGTTACCGGTCTGGAAGGAAATCAGCAGACAGTTTCCTGGAGCGAGTCTTTTCGCAATCGACGCCGATCCGCGATCTTTCGAAGTTCTCGAGAAGGGTCATTTCGACGGTCGGGCAAACGTGCTGATTTCAGTTCCGGGACAACTTCGGTCTGGTCGAAACGCCGAGCGATCATTCAAAATTCCGACTGTTGTGCGTGGCGAACTGTCTCCGACCGGCGAAATCAGCATTTCGGACATAAGTCTTTCGACGCAGCTGCACTAATTAGCTCGCTTCGGCCAGCAGCGACAATTGCCGCGACGAATTTTCGTCGCCGTTGAGGTCGGTGAGCGGCGTCGGATAGTCGCCCGTAAAATAATGGTCGGTGTATTTCGGGTTTGCCGGATCGCGGCCCGGTTCGCCCATCGCGCGGTAGAGACCATCGACCGTAATAAACGCCAGAGAATCCGCGCCGACGATCTCGCGCATTTCCTCGATCGTATGGTTTGCGGCTAGCAGCGCGCCGCGATCCGGCATGTCGATGCCGTAGTAATCCGGATGCGTGATCGGCGGCGAGGCGATTCTGAAATGCACTTCGCGCGCGCCGGCATCGCGCATCATCTTGACGATCTTCATCGACGTAGTGCCGCGCACGAGGCTGTCGTCGATCAAGATGATCCGCTTGCCCTCGACCGAGGCGCGGTTCGCCGAATGCTTCATGCGCACGCCGAGTTCGCGCACGCTCTGCGTCGGTTGGATGAAGGTCCGTCCGACATAATGGTTGCGGATGATGCCAAGCTCGAACGGCAGACCCGAAGCCTGGCTGTAGCCAATCGCGGCGGGCACGCCGGAGTCAGGCACCGGCACCACGACGTCGGCATCGATAGGACTCTCGCGAGCAAGCTCCGCGCCGATCGATTTGCGCACATCGTAGACCGAGCGGCCGCCGATCACGGAGTCGGGCCGTGCGAAGTAGATGAACTCGAACATGCACGGGCGGGGCGGTTGCGGCGGGAACGGCTTGTGGCTTTGCGCGCCGGTCTCGTCAAACACGATGACCTCGCCGGGCTCGATGTCGCGGACGTGCTTCGCGCCGATGATGTCGAGCGCGCAGGTCTCAGAGGCGAGGATCGGACAGCCGTCGAGCTCGCCGAGCACCAGCGGACGAATGCCAAGCGGGTCGCGCGCGCCGATCAGCTTCTTGTTGGTCAGCGACACCAGCGAATAGGCGCCCTCGATCATGCGCAGCGCCTCGATGAAGCGATCGATGAAACGATTGCGTTTCGATTGCGCGACCAGATGCAGGATCACCTCGGTGTCGGTGGTGGATTGCATCATCGCGCCGTTGCGCACCAGCTCGCGGCGCAGCGTGAGGCCGTTGGTGAGGTTGCCGTTGTGGCCGACCGCGAACCCGCCGGCATTCAATTCGGCGAACAGCGGCTGCACGTTGCGCAGGATGGTCGCGCCGGTCGTGGAGTAGCGGACGTGGCCGACAGCGGCGGTGCCGGGCAGGCGCTCGATCACGTCGCGTTTCGAGAACGTATCGCCGACGAGGCCGAGGCGGCGTTCGGAGTGGAAGCGGGTGCCGTCGAAGGCGACGATGCCGGCGGCTTCTTGTCCGCGATGCTGGAGGGCGTGGAGGCCGAGTGCGGTAATCGCAGCGGCATCGGGGTGGCCGTAGATGCCGAAGACACCGCATTCCTCGCGCAGCGTGTCGCCGTTCATGTCGTCATCGGAGAGGTCGCGGGCGGTCGGGGCGTCTTGAGCGGATAGGTCTTGAGCAGATAAATCTTGGCCAGGGCTCTGCATCGCAGTGATCGCCTCTCTGTGTCGGAACGGGCATCGGCCACCGGCCTGAGATTGCGTCGTTCACAAAACCAAAATCCGCCGGCGATCCGACCGGCGGTTCTCTCGTCAGGTCCCGATCATCGGGCGGTCGGCTTGCCGTCGAGCAGCTTTTTCAGGCCGTCGCGGGAGTTCTTGCTGTAGCCGTCGGCCGTACCGGGTGTCGTCGGGTCGGCGTCGGTCTGCTGCTCGTCCTCGGGCTTGTCCTTCCGCAGTCTCTTCAAGATGGTGTTTTCCGGATCGTCGGGCAAGAGCGACATCAGCCATGTCCCCGTGGAATCCAGCACGACGCGCGACTTAGCACCATTGACCCATTCGGGCCGCTGCTTGTCGGGAACCAGCCACGAGAAGAACAGAAATGCCACCACGACAATGAGAAGTCCGCGCGCGAGACCAAACAGAAAGCCGAGCGTGCGGTCTAGCGCGCCGATCCGCGAGTCCAAGATCATGTCTGATATGCGAACGGTGATGATCGACACCACGATCAGCGTGCCGATGAACACGCCGGCGATGACGACGACCGAGGCGACCGTGTCGTTGCTGAAATAGGCCTTCGCGGTCGGCAGCAATTTCTGGAACGCATAGAGCGTGGTCAGCGCCGCCGCGCCCCAGGCGGCGATCGACAGGATTTCGCGCATGAAGCCGCGCACCATCGCCAAAAGACCGGAGATCAGCATCACCGCGAGCAAAACGAGGTCGAGAATCGTAACTGGCATTGATCGCTCGGGTTAGGCCGCTTTGGTCCGCTGTGTCTCAGATGCGCGAATCGGCGTGTCTGGTGCCGAGCATGCTGACGGCGAAGTCACGCGCCGCGCAAGGCCGGACCATCCGATCCGGTCGCGTGCGGGCTGTATAGCGGCGGACGACGGAGCCGTCACGCCGCTTTCACACTGAATCAGCGATCGGCGCTGCGGAATTGCCGCTGTGTGGCATTTTTCTCCAGCGAGACTTTCTCGGACTGGTTTTTGGCGGCGTCGTCCGCCTTGCGCGGTTTGCCCTTCGCCGCGATGTCGGCGA
>JANMAN010000529.1:0-1860 GCA_031359885.1 Tardiphaga sp.
GTGTTCGCCGGTGAAGCCCGCAATTTGAAGAAATCGCTGGCGCGCGTCGCCGCCGGCGAGGCGTTTCTGCTGCAGGGCGGCGATTGCGCCGAGAGTTTTGCCGAGCACGGCGCCAACAACATCCGCGATTTCTTCCGCGTGCTGCTGCAGATGGCCGTGGTCCTGACCTATGCCGGCGCGGTGCCGGTGGTGAAGGTCGGCCGCATCGCCGGGCAATTCGCCAAGCCGCGCTCGTCGCCAATGGAGACGATCGACGGCGTCGAACTGCCGAGCTATCGCGGCGACATCGTCAACGATATCGGCTTCACGGCGCAGTCGCGGATTCCCGATCCGCAGCGGCAGTTGATGGCGTATCGCCAGTCGGCGGCGACGCTGAATCTGCTGCGCGCTTTCGCGACCGGCGGCTTCGCCAATTTGGGCAGCGTGCATCAATGGATGCTGGGTTTCTTGAAGGATTCGCAGCAGTCGCGCCGCTACAAGGAGCTGGCGGATCGCATTTCCGACGCGCTGAACTTCATGCAGGCTTGCGGTCTCGATCTCGAGAGCCATCCCGAGCTGCGTTCGACCGATGTGTACACCAGCCATGAAGCGCTGCTGCTCGGATACGAGCAAGCGTTCACGCGCGTGGATTCCACGACCGGTGATTGGTACGCGACCTCCGGTCATATGATCTGGATCGGCGACCGCACGCGGCAGCTCGATCACGGCCACGTCGAATATTTCCGCGGCATCAAAAATCCGATCGGCCTCAAATGCGGGCCGTCGCTCAAGCCCGACGAATTGCTGAAGCTGGTCGACGTGCTCAACCCGGATAACGAGCCCGGTCGGCTGACGCTCATCACCCGCTTTGGTCACGAAAAAGTGGGCGACCATCTGCCGGGCATGGTGCGCGCGATCCAGCGCGAGGGCCGCAGCGTCGTGTGGTCGTGCGATCCGATGCACGGCAACACCATCACCTCGACCTCGGGTTACAAGACGCGTCCGTTCGACCGGATTCTTTCGGAGGTTAAGGCTTTCTTCAACGTCCACGCTGCGGAAGGCACCCATGCCGGCGGCGTGCATCTGGAGATGACCGGGCAGGATGTGACCGAATGTATCGGCGGCGCGCGCGCGATCACGGACGAGGGGCTGAACGACCGCTATCATACGGTCTGCGATCCGCGCCTCAACGCCGAGCAGTCGATCGACATGGCGTTCCTGATCGCCGAACTGCTGAAGCAAGAGCGCGTCGGCAAGGCCAAGCCGATGCCGGCGGCAGCGGGACTGTAACAGCGACGCGCCTGCATGCTTGGCAGGCGCGGCTTCGGCTCGCCGAATCGTATGGGCCTCGTCCGACGCAGCGGATTGCGAAAGCAGGCGCGGGCGGGCTAAATGCGGCCATGACCGACACACTGACGATCACGCTTGCGCAGCTCAATCCGACCGTCGGCGACGTGACCGGCAACGCCGCCTTGGCGCGCAAGGCGCGCGCGCACGCGGCCGCTGACAAATCGTCGCTCGTCGTGTTGCCGGAGCTTTTTATCGCCGGCTACCCGCCGGAAGATCTGGTTCTGAAACCTGCGTTTCAAGCCGCATGCCGCGCTGAGATCGAGATGCTCGCGCGCGAGACCGCCGATGGCGGACCGGCCATGCTGATCGGCACGCCGTGGGTCGAGAACGGCAAACTCTACAATGCCTGCGCGCTGCTCGACGGCGGCGCGATCGCCGCTTTACGCTTCAAGGCCAATCTGCCGAACTACGGCGTGTTCGATGAGAAGCGCGTGTTCGCGCGCGGGCCGGCTGCCGGGCCGTTGACCATTCGCGGCGTCCGCGTCGGCGTTCCCATTTGCGAAGACACGTGGATGGAAGAGTCCGCTGAGT
>JANMAN010000540.1:0-1520 GCA_031359885.1 Tardiphaga sp.
CTTGATAGTTCTTCGGCAGCGAATTCCACTTTTCCAGATTGGTGTAAGCGTGGACCATCGGCCCGCCTTCCCAGAAGCCCGGGTAATAATAGAACTTCGCGACCTTCTGGAAGCCGAGCTTCTCGTCGTCATAGGGGCCGACCCACTCCGCTGCGTCGATCGTGCCTTTTTCCAGCGACGGGTAGATGTCGCCACCGGCAAGCTGCTGCGGCACGACGCCGACCTTCTGCATGACCTGACCGGCGAGGCCGGCGATCCGCATCTTCAGGCCGGACAGATCGGCGACGGTCTTGATCTCCTTGCGAAACCAGCCGCCCATCTGGGTGCCGGTGTTGCCCGCCGGATGAGCGATCACGCCGTATTTCTTGAAGAACTCGTTGCCGAGCTCCATGCCGCCGCCCTGGTACCACCAGGAGTTCTGCATGCGCGCATTGAGGCCGAACGGCACCGATGCGTAGATCGCGAACGTCGGATCCTTGCCGACGTAATAATACGACACGGTGTGGCACATTTCGACGGTGCCGTTGGAGGTCGCGTCGAGCGCCTGCAGGCCGGGGACGATTTCGCCCGCCGCAAACACCTGAATCTGAAACTTGTTGTCGGTCATCTCGGCAACGTATTTCGCGATCTGCTCGCCGCCGCCATAGATCGTATCGAGCGACTTCGGGAAGCTCGACTGCAACCGCCATTTGATCTCGGGCATCGACTGCGCGATTGCCGGCGAGGCAACGGCGGCAACCGCGGCGCCTGCGGTAGTGGCTTTCAGAAAATCACGACGCTTCATTCAATCATCTCCTTTTACGGGCGTTTCCCCAGAAATCCCTGAAGCGTCTCGACGATCTCAGTGATCGAAGGCGCTTTGGTGGACAGGTCTCTAACACGGATATGTCGCCGCTGAAAACGCGACACGCGGCGGCTCGGCTATAATTGGACGAAAGTTCTATGCGACACGATTGCCGCACTCACGCGGCAACCCGGCTCCCGAGTCGCGCCTGAACCTGCTCCGCAATGGCGCGGTAGATCGCGGCGTGCGGGCCATTGGGCTCGCTCTCGACCACCGGCGTGCCGGCGTCCGAATTCTCGCGGATCGCCATATGCAGTGGGACTTCCCCCAAGAACGCGACGCCGAGACGTTCGGCCTCGTGCCGCGCCCCACCGTGGCCGAAGATGTCCGATCGCGTGCCGCATTCGGGGCATTGGAAGTAACTCATATTCTCGACGATCCCGAGCACGGGCACGTTGACCTTGTTGAACATGGCAAGGCCGCGTCGGGCGTCGATCAGCGCCAGATCCTGCGGCGTCGAGACGATCACGGCGCCCTTCAGCGGCACGTTCTGCGCCAGCGTCAATTGCGCGTCGCCGGTGCCGGGCGGCATATCGACGACCAGAACGTCGAGCGTGCCCCACGCGACGTCGCGCAGCATCTGCGTGATCGCCGACATCACCATCGGGCCGCGCCAGATCATCGCGGTCTCTTCCTCGACGAGAAAACCGATCGACATGATCGCGAGCCCGAATCG
>JANMAN010000547.1:0-4766 GCA_031359885.1 Tardiphaga sp.
TCGAGCTGTTTGGCGGTCGCGACCTGCTTGCGTGTCAGTTCCTCGATGCGCTCGAATTGTTCGTTGGCCTGAACGAGCGTGGCTTGAGTCTGCGCGAGTTGCGCGTTGGCGCGGTCGAGCACGGCCTGATAGGTCCGCGGATCGATCCGGAACAACACGTCGCCCTGCTTGACCTTCTGGCCTTCGGTGAATTCGCGCTTCAGAATGATGCCGGACACCTGCGCGCGAATTTCGACGATGCGAAATCCGGCGACGCGCCCGGCATAGATCAATCCCAGCGGCACGTCGGCGCGGCGCATCTCGATGACGCCGACCTCGGCGGGCGGCGTCGGGGCTTTTTGAACGGCCTGCGGCTTCGGCTTCCACAGATAATAATACGAAGCCCCACCGGCCGCGGCGAGAACAACCGCGACCAGTGCGATACGAGCCAGTTTCATCTTCGATCCGCTCCAGCGATGACCATTGCGCGCGGACTGTTAACACCGCAGGCGGCGCAACGCCCATGCATGATGGCGGGTTCCGCGATCACTTCCGCGATGCCGGCGCTTGCGCGTCGATCAGGCCTTCTGGCTCTGGCTTGCCCGCAATGACTCGGGCCGCGGCGGCTGTGTTCGGCTGAGCAGCCGCCGCATATCCGCGGCCGCGCGCAACTGATCGATCTTGCGCAGAGCCTCCGCGCGTTCGGCGCCGTCCGGCATGTTCTGCACCTCGGCGAAGGCCCTGTCCGCGCGCGTGTCCCAATCGTGGGATTCGACTGTCGTAGGTTTGAATCGACGACCCATGTTGTGCTGTCCTCGCGTGTCGCTCAAGTAAGATCGTCTAATGAGCTTTCGCGGTCGATGTTCCTGCGAACCGGACCAGAAAGTTGAAATGATGTGTCGCCTAAGTGACTGTGCCGACTGCACTATGTCAGGAAGTGGACAGACGCGAGGATGAACCGCCGTTAATGTCGCACCATGCCATTGTCTCGCGCTGCATGGACGCCCGAAGATAGCGAACGCCTCAAGCAACTCGTTGCGAGCGGCGCATCGCCCGCACGTGCGTCGGTGATTTTCAAGCGATCGGTCGGCGCGGTTCAAAATCACGCGCGCAAGCTCGGCATGCCGTTCCCGCCTCGTCATCACATCCGTCGCGAAATTCTCGCCAAATGCGACGCCGCGGAAAAAAGCCTGCAGGATCGATAACGACTCGTGCGATTGCGGCCCGCGCGAATGCGCTGCCTTGCAGCGCTCGTAATTTATTCTTGACTGGCGCCATTTTTTTTCAATGATCGCGGGATGTCGAACCTGTGGTGGGAACGACCGATGCAGTTTTATTCGAATAATTTATTGCTCGCTGCGATGTCGCCGGCCGATCTCGATGCGATGCGGGCGATCCTGCGCCCCGTCGATCTGGGGCAACAAACCGTCCTCTTCGATGTCGGCGACAAGGTCGGCGCGGTCTACTTTCCATGGAATGCGGTCGTGTCGATGGTCGTCGGTCTGTCGACCGGCGAGATGGTCGAGGCGGCGATGGTCGGCCGCGACGGCGTCGTCGGCGCGCTGGCGGCGCTCGACGGCAAAACGTCGCTGACCCGCGCGATCGTGCAGATCGGCGGTCGCGCCGCGATGTGCGACGTCGACTCGTTCAAGCGCATCGCGCTGCAACATCCGACGATTCTGTCGCTCGTTCTCAGTCACGAACAAACCGTCTTTGCGCAAGCGCAGCAATCCGCCGCCTGCAACATCTCGCACGATGTCGGATCGCGGCTCGCCCGCTGGTTGCTGCGCGCGCGCGATCTATCCGGCAGCGACATGTTGCCGTTTACGCAGGAATTTCTGGCGGACATGCTCGGCGTTCGCCGCACCAGCATATCGCCGGCCGCGCACGATCTGCAGCGCATGGGGCTCATCACTTACACGCGCGGCAGAATCCAGCTCGTGGATCGCGACGGCCTCAAGGCGGTGGCGTGCGAGTGCTACGAGACCGTGCGCGGACATTACGATGATCTGGTCGGCGCCGACGACGGGCCGAAACCGCTCGAAAAAGCCGGCCGCGTCTTACGCCAGTTCGGGAACGCGTAGCGTGTCGTAGCACTCGCAGGAGATCTGTTTCAGCTTGTCGAAGTCGAGCACGGTGATGATGCCGCGGGCGTAGCTGATGATGCCCTCGTTCTGAAGCCGGCTTGCGACATCGGTGACGGAGGTGCGTCGCACGCCCAGCATTTCCGAGAGCGTTTCCTGCGTCAGCGGGACGACATGGCTGTCGGCGCGATCGCACGACTGTAAGATCCGGCGACAAAAACGGGCCGCGATTTGGTGCAGGCCGTTGCAAGCCGCCGTCACCGTCGCCTGCTTCAGCAGCACTTCATTGTAGGCGCGCGCCATGATGCCGATCGACGGGTAGGTTTCCGCGAAGGTACAAAACGCCTGGGCCGGAATGCGCGCGGCGATCGTCGGCACCGATGCGACGGCGCGCACGATCGAATGGTAAGGTCCGAAAGCGGACAAAAGGCCGATGCCGCCTTCGCGGCCGACGGTGGCGGTCTCGACCGCCTTGCCGTCCTGCATCACCATCAACAGAGAGATCATTCCGTCGAGCGGAAAGAAAACGAACCGCGTGTTTTCGCCGGCCGGCATGACGACCCGACTCTGGGGAAGATCGACGATGGTGGTCAAGAGGGCGATGGCTTTGCGCTCGACGCGCGGCAGTCCGTTCAGCAAATGATTGCTGTAGATGTCGACATCCATGCGAGGGCCTGCCCGGTCGGTCTGGGCCGTCGCTGTGGGGATGAGAGTAGCGTCCGAGAACCGCTTCCACTCTGTAAGTATAAGCTTTTACCGAAGGCTTGTCGCGATTTGCAGACAACAAAAGCCTGCCAATGGCCAACTCTATTCGCTCGCCTAAGTCCGAAACCGTGCAGACCGCGTCATGCGCGGTCCCTTACAATAACTTGCATATAGATCTGCGTATTTCGATTGTGATGAGCATTATGCAATCTGCGATTCTGAAGCGGTCGATCGTCGTGCGCGGTCATAAAACGAGCGTCAGTCTCGAAGACGAATTCTGGAACGCGTTAAAAGACATCGCATCGCAGCGTCGCATGACGACGACGGAACTGATTACCGAGGTCGATACCAACCGACAGTCGGGAAATCTGTCCTCGACCTTGCGGTTGTTGGTGCTGTCTCACTACCGCGAGCAAGCCTGAGGCGTCCGATCGGCCGGCGGATTTTTGATGTCGCTCCGCCGCGAAGATTTCTGCTCCAATGCCACTCACGTAACCGGATGCTGAAAGCTGTGCGGACGCCTCTGACGTCCCGTAAATCGCGTCTCACTTTGGCGGTTGCAAATCGCCCTGGGTCCAACGATACGCGGTCGACTCGGCCGTGGACGACTCGACGCTGTTGCAATTTGAACATTCGAACGTGCGCAGGTCGAAACCGATCCGCGCAGGCTTAGTGTGTAAGAGCGACATCGGTGCGTGGCATTTGCCGCACGGTCGGTGTCGGATGACGTTGGATGCAAACGAAACGGTTGGAAAAGTCGCGGACATGTCTCTCTCCTTATGATGAAGGCGGGAGCATCGAACTCTCAGTCACCGATATGCCAATGAGCCATCCGGTGATTTGCACAGACTGTTTCAAGCAGAAAACTTTTGCTGTTCGCTATTGAACATTGCGCGAATTAAAATCGCGAGTGATCCGGAATATGAAGCGGCGCAAGCAAATTGTCGTTGCGAAGATATCCCGTCGGCCATCGATAAAGTCTTTTAGTGGACTTAGCGAAAGTCCCGAATTTAGTTTGTCATTGCCAGACATAGCTCTCCGTCGTCGAACACGTCGCGACGAATTAATCTCGTCCCGCAACGCCGACACCTATCGCTTCGCTCCAACCATTGCATGCGAACCGCCGATGTCAGCTCGGCTCACGATCACCAGCGAAGAGACGATCCTGGCTGGTCTGCGAATCTTTTCGGCCGAACCCGGCTTCGCGGTCAATTTTGACCAGACAACAAAACCGTTTTGAATTTGTCTGAGAGAGACGATCAATGTCGGGATGAACAACCCAGCGGATCGCAGATGGAGCTTCCGCATGACGCATTTTCACTCCACTCAAAACCGGCCTCGGCAGGCCCGTGCCGGTGTTATCCAGCCGTTTTAAACCCTCATCCCGCAGCTTAGTCACAGAAGAGGCGTTACGCCCCCCAGGCCTCTCTGAAACTGGCGGAGCACCTCGCAAGAGGGCTCCGCTTTTTCCGACCTGCATGCCCATGCAATAAATGTCGGATACCGGACAAAAGTCTGCTAAGTTACTATCAGCATTTTACTTTCGCGGAGGTGCAGGACGTCGCGCCGTCACGACATTTTCGAATCGGAAGTCATATGGCTAAAGAGACAAAACCGTTTGATCCCGTCGAATTCATCGAGCGTGTCGGCAGCGGCAAGACCGTTACCAAATACGCAAAGGATCAGATTGTTTTCAATCAAGGCGATGCGGCGGACACGATCTATTATTTGCAGACCGGCAAGATCAAAATGGTCGTGATGTCGTCGCAGGGCAAAGAAGCCGTCGTCAGCATGGTGGACTCCGCGCAGTTCTTCGGCGAGGGCTGCATGAACGGGCAGCGGGTGCGCGTCGCGACGGCTCTGGCAATGGAGCCGTGCTTAGTTACGGCAATCAGCAAAACTGCGATGTTGGCGACTCTCGATGCCGAGCCGAAGTTTTCGCAGATGTTCGTGACTCATTTGCTCACACGCAACAACCGCGTCGAAGACGATTTGATC
>JANMAN010000552.1:0-7378 GCA_031359885.1 Tardiphaga sp.
GCCGTCGAGTTCGACGACCGGATTGTTGACCTTGATTTTTGCCATGGGAGATCGGGCCTTTTCGTCTGCAATACGGGAGAATGGACTGGCGCGGGCTATACCATCGCATCCACCCAGACGGAAGCCAAGGCGATGGCTCAATTTGAGGATGGCAGTGCTGATCGGAAAGCACTTGATAAATGTCCGGCAATTGCCGATCCAGTGGCCGAATTCACGAATGGAAACGAGTGGAGCTGAATGTCCGGGTCAGGCACCGACAAGACACGCGCGGCGATCCAGCCGGACGGCCCGGTGGTCGTGCTGGTCGAGCCGCAGCTCGGCGAGAACATCGGCATGGCCGCCCGCGCGATGGGCAATTTCGGGCTGACGCGGCTGCGGATCGTCAACCCGCGCGACGGCTGGCCGAACGTCCATGCGCGACGCGCCGCGTCGGGCGCGGACCACATTCTCGACAAGGTCGAATTGTTCGACACGGTGACGCAGGCCGTTGCCGATTGTACGCTCTTGTTTGCGACGACCGCGCGCGCGCACGATCAGGCCAAGCCGGTGGTCGCACCGGAAGCCGCCGCACAGGAGATGGCGTCGCAGATCGCCGGCGGCGGCACGGTCGCGATTCTGTTCGGGCGCGAACGCTATGGTTTGTTGAACGAGGAGGTCGCGCTCGCGGACCGCATCATCACCTTTCCGGTCAATCCGGCGTTCGCGTCGCTCAACCTCGCGCAGGCGGTGCTGCTGATCGGCTATGAATGGTTCAAGCGCGCCACCGGCGGTGCGTTGCCCTATGCGATGCCGGAGCGATCCGAGCGCGCGTCGCAGCACCAGATGCAGGCGTTCTTCGACAACCTCGTGCGCGAGCTCGACAAGGTCGAGTTCCTACGCCCCGCCGAAAAGCGCGACACCATGCTGGTCAACCTGCGCAACATCTTCAGGCGCATGGAGCCGACCAAGCAGGACATGCACACGCTGCACGGCGTGGTGATGGCGATCGCCGAAGGCCGCAAGGGCCCGGCCAAGGGCGGCGTGCTCGACGGCGATCAGGCGACGAAATTGCGCGCGCTGCTGGCCGAGCACGGGCAAAGCGCGGCCTCGCACGAAAGCGGCACGGTGCGCGGGTTGGCGCGGCTGCTGCGGCGGAACCCGACCGATGCGGAGAGACTGTTGTGGGAGGCTTTGCGGACCGATCGGCGCTTCGCCGGTCAGTTCAAGCGGCAGACCCCGGTCGGTCGGCACATTCCGGATTTCGTGTCGTTTCCGCACAAGATCGCGATCGAACTGGTGAATGCCGACGAGACCGACCTGATCGTCGGAGATCGCGCGGCGCGGCGCGTGTGGCTCGCGGCGCGGGGCTATCGCGTGATGGATATGACGACCGCATCGATCGAGGCCGGATCGATGGCCGAGGGCCTCGACGCGCTGGCGGTCTTGCTTGCCGCCGATGATGCCGACGTGGGCATGCCGGGGCGATAGTGAAGTTTTGTCATTCCGGGGCGAGGCCGCCACTTGGCGGACGAGAACCCGGAATCTCATCAAGATGAACACGGCGAGATTCCGGGTTCGCATGCGGCTAGCGCCGCTTGCGCCCCGGAATGACATGCCTGTTTAGAAGGCAGTGGCCGCCTGTTTTGAGTCCGATACAAACCGTTCTGTAGTTAGATACCGCGCGTCTTAGACAGCCGCCTCTTGCGGCACAGCGGTCGCTGCTGTGATGCGGCATTCTGCGCATCAGACCCTTCGATGGCACATGGATTGCTAATTCGGCCCTGACGCCAAACGCGCAGGAGCTTGCCATGTCCACCTTCGACAACCCGTTCGACCCGAACCGCAAACTGCGTGGCGCTTGCGCGTGTGGGCAACATGCAACCGACGCGGAACATCGGGCTGCCGAAGATCTGCAACTGCGCGCCGCGATCGATACCGAACAGAAGCGCTACGAAGGCGTCGTCGCATCCGCCGTGATGCGTGCGGTGTTCCCGAAGGACGTCGCGCGACGTGCATTTCTGCAATCGGTCGGTGCATCGACTGCGCTCGCCGCGCTGTCGCAATTTTTTCCGATGGCGACCGCGACCGAATTGTTTGCGCAGGGCGCCGGCAAGCTCGAGAAGCCCGATCTGAAAATCGGCTTCATTCCGATCACCTGCGCGACGCCGATCATTATGGCGCATCCGCTCGGCTTCTATTCCAAGCAGGGCCTCAACGTCGAAGTCGTGAAGACCGCCGGCTGGGCCGTCATCCGCGACAAGACGCTGAACAAGGAATACGACGCGGCGCATATGCTCGCGCCGATGCCCATTGCGATTTCGCTGGGGCTCGGCTCGCAGCCGATCCCATTCACGGTGCCGGCGATCGAGAACATCAACGGGCAGGGCATCACGCTCGCCATGAAGCATAAGGACAAGCGCGACCCGAAGGACTGGAAGGGCTTCAAACTCGCGGTGCCGTTCGACTATTCGATGCACAATTATCTGCTGCGCTATTATCTCGCGGAAGCCGGCATCGATCCCGACGTCGATGTGCAAATTCGCTCGGTGCCGCCGCCGGAGATGGTCGCCAATCTGCGTGCCGACAACATTGACGGCTTCCTCGCGCCCGATAACATTTGCCAGCGCGCGATCTATGACGGCGTCGGCTTCATGCATCTTCTGTCGAAGGAAATCTGGGACGGCCATCCGTGCTGTACGTTCGCGGCCAGCCGCGAATTCATCACGACCGCGCCGAACTCCTTCGCGGCGCTGACGCGCGCGATCGTCGATGCCACCGCCTATGCGACCAAGGCGGAGAATCGCAAATCGATCGCCGAAGCGATCGCGCCGGCGAATTATCTGAATGCTCCGCCGATCGTTTTGGAGCAGGTGTTGACGGGCACTTACGCGGACGGCCTCGGCGGCATCAAGACCGACCCGAAGCGCGTCGAATTCGATCCGTTCCCGTGGCAGTCGTTCGCCGTGTGGATGATGACGCAGATGAAACGCTGGGGTCAGATCAAGGGCGACGTCGATTACAAAGGTGTGGCCGAGCAAGTCTTCCTCGCGACCGACACCGCGAAGGTCATGACCGAGATGGGCCTCACGCCGCCGAAGAGCGCGTATAAATCGTTCCAGGTCATGGGCAAGACCTTCGATCCCGAAAAGCCGGCCGAGTATCTCGACAGCTTCAAGATCAAGAAGGCGTCGTGATGGGCATGTGGCTGTTGTCCCGGATGCGGAGCGATGCGGAGTACGCAGTGCGCAGTATCGCTCCGCTAAGCCGGGACCGTTACGCGCCTGAGCGGTCCCGGTTCAGCGACGCAGCCTTACGCTTCGCTTCATGCTGCGTCGCGCCCGGGACAAGCGCGGAGCAAAATTTCTCATGACCTCATCCCTGCGTCTGCGTGCGGCCGTCATGTCGGTCGCGATCTTTCTCGCCTTCATCGGCACCTGGCATCTCGCCACGCGCGGCACCAGCGCCACCGCGTCGATGTCTCCGGAATATGCCAAGCTGATGGGCCTCACCGCGACCCAGGGCAAATCTGCGATGCCGGGGCCGCTCGATGTCGGCGCGAAATTGTGGGGACATGTGAAGCGGCCGTTCTACGACAACGGCCCAAACGACAAGGGTCTCGGCATCCAACTCGGCTATTCGATCGCGCGCGTCGGCCTCGGCTATCTGCTCGCGGTCCTCGTCGCCATTCCGCTCGGATTTTTGATCGGGATGTCGCCGCTGCTGAACAAGGCGCTCGACCCGTTCATTCAAATCCTCAAACCGATCTCGCCGCTCGCATGGATGCCGCTTGCGCTTTACACGATCAAGGACTCGGGCCTCTCCGCGATCTTCGTGATCTTCATCTGTTCGGTGTGGCCGATGCTGCTCAACACCGCGTTCGGAGTCGCGGCCGTGCGCAAGGAGTGGGTCAACGTCGCGCGCACGCTGGAAGTCGGCACGTTTCGTCGCGCCTTCACCGTCATCCTCCCGGCGGCGGCCCCGACTATCCTCACCGGGATGCGGATTTCGATCGGCATCGCATGGCTCGTCATCGTCGCGGCCGAGATGCTGGTCGGCGGAACGGGGATCGGCTACTTCGTCTGGAACGAATGGAATAATTTAGATATTGCTAATGTCGTAATCGCTATTCTAATGATCGGCCTTGTCGGCATGCTGCTCGATCAGGTGTTGGCGCGCGTGACCCGCCTCGTCACCTTTCCGGAGTGAGTATTTTGGCGTCCGATAAATTTATTTCCGTCGAGGGCATCTCGAAGCGCTATCCCGGCGCCGACGGCGGCTCCGTCGCGGTGTTCGAGGATTTGTGGCTGTCGTTGCCGTCGGGCCAATTCGGTTGCGTGATCGGCCATTCCGGCTGCGGCAAGACCACGGTGCTGAACGTTCTCGCCGGCCTCGATCAGCCCAGCGACGGCGTCGTGATCGTGGACGGGCAGGCGATCTCCGGCACCAGCCTCGACCGCGCGGTGATCTTCCAAAGCCACGCGCTGCTGCCATGGCGTACCGTCATGGGCAACGTCGCTTATGCCGTGACGTCGAAATGGCGCAACTGGGACAAGGCGCAAGTCCGCGCCCACGCGCAACGCTTCATCGACCTCGTCGGCCTGACCGGGTCGGAGCACAAAAAGCCGTCCGAATTGTCCGGTGGGATGAAGCAGCGCGTCGGCATCGCGCGCGCGCTTTCGATCACACCGAAGATCATGCTGATGGACGAGCCGTTCTCAGCGCTCGACGCGCTGACGCGCGGTTCGCTGCAGGACGAGGTGCGGCGCATTTGCCTGGAGACGGGCCAGACGACGTTCATGATCACGCACGACGTCGACGAAGCGATCTATCTCGCCGACAAGATTTTCCTGATGACCAACGGTCCCGGCGCCGTGCTGGCCGAGGTCGTCGAAAATCCGCTGCCGAAAGAGCGCGGCCGCATCGACCTGCACAAGCATCCGCAATATTATCCGTTCCGCAACCACATTATCGATTTCCTCGTCACCCGCAGCAAGACGTTCACCGCGACGACGCCGGATCACGATCCGCGCAAGGTGCCGCTGGTGCGGATCGTTCCCGACGCCGAGCCTTACGCGCAGGCCGCGCAATAAATTCTTTCACATCAGGAGACCGACATGATCCGATCCGACCTTACGGAAAAGCTGCTCGACATCAAACGCGACAACGAATGGACCTGGAAACACATCTGCGAAAAAATCGGCGGTCATTCCGAAGTGCTGATCGTGGGCGCGATCCTGGGCAATATGAAACTGACCAAGCCGCAGGCCGCTGCCGCCGGTGAGTTATTTGGCCTCAGCAAAAGCGAGATCGCGATGCTGAACGAGGTGCCGATGCGCGGCGAGAACACGTCGATGCCGCCGAGCGATCCGCTGATCTATCGTTTCTACGAAATGGTGATGGTGAACGGCCCGGCGTGGAAGGCGCTGATCGAGGAGGAGTTCGGCGACGGCATCATGTCGGCGATCGACTTCGACATGGTGATGGCGCGCGTCGCCAATCCGAAAGGCGACCGCGTGCAGTTCACGATGTCGGGCAAATTCCTGCCGTATAAATATTACGGCGCAACGGGAAATAACCAGGAGTACGGCTTCAAGGAAGAGTAGGGAGCCTGATCTTCAAGGCGCGATCCAGACACGTCGCGCTCCGTGACGGATGTGAATGATTTCGACTGTATCGCCGTCAATTGCGTAGAATATTTTGTATCGATAGCGCCGCACGATATGCACTCTGATGTGCGGATCGTCGGTGGCGGTGTAGCTCTGCGGACGGTCGGCGATCAGTTGAACGCTGGCATAGATTGCACGCGAGACGGCCTGCGCCCCGCTCGGACTTCGCTCGTTCAGATAATCTTCGATTGCCTCTATATCGGCGAGGGCTCGTGCTCGATAGAGCAGCTTCATTAGAGGCCGCGACTCGCCCAGAACGCTTCGACCTCGGCATCCGATGCATGCGGACCCCTGCGCGCCACGTCGATGGCGGCGCGCTCCTCGCTATTCAATCGGTAGATGCCGGTCCGGCGCGCTTCGATCTCACGAGCCAGCTCGGACAGCTCCTCCTGATCCTCGATGGGCCAGGATGCAACATGCTCGAGAATGGATTTGGCTGGTGCGTTCATGACGGAATGGTAGCGCATAAGCCGCGCTATTTCCACAGTCCGGAGTGCAGCGCCGCCGTCGCGTACAGGCGTCGGCGGCGCGCTCATCCGGGAGAAGGGGACTGTGTTAAGTTCCCGCCTTCACTTGCACGACCGCCTGAAGCATCAGCTCGTCCATCTTGACGCGGATCTGGGCTTCGGTGACGCCTTTGCCGGACAGGTCGGTCATGACCTTGCGCATCACGTCGGCGTCGCCGGCTTCCTCGAAATCGGCCGCGACGACCTCTTTCGCGTAAGCCGCGGCGTCGTCGCCGCTCTTGCCGAGCTGCTCGGCGACCCACAGGCCCAGCAGCTTGTTGCGGCGGGCCTCGGCCTTGAATTTCTGCTCGGCATCGAGTGCGAATTTCTTCTCGAAACCTTCCTGCCGTTTGTCCAGACCGCTCATGGTGAATCCTGTTCTCAAGCCGATGATGCGTCCGGCATTGCGCACGGCCGCGAGTGGCTTAGATATTGAACACGAAACGCGAACACAACGGGCGCGAGGTCGCAGATTAACCCCACGGGTAAAACCCAGTTCGGTCGATTGTGCTGGACGGCCCGATCAGGTAGGTTGGCCAGAGGGTTGGTTCTCGTTCTGTTTCGCGTCATGCGTTCCCGATCCTGGCCGTCGCGGCAGCTCCGTCGTGGGTCGAACGTTTCACGGAGCACACCATCCACATGGATTTCAACAACACACGGTACATCCCAATGAGCCGTCGGCGTCGCATTTACGAAGGCAAGGGCAAGGTCTTGTATGAAGGCCCGGAGCCGGGAACGCTGATCCAGCACTTCAAGGATGATGCGACCGCGTTTAATGCCAAGAAGCATCAGGTGATCGAGGGCAAGGGCGTCCTCAACAACCGGATCTCGGAATACATCTTCCAGCACCTCAACGACATCGGCGTGCCCACGCATTTCATCCGCCGTCTCAACATGCGCGAGCAGTTGATTCGCGAGGTAGAGATCGTGCCGCTCGAAGTCGTGGTGCGGAACGTCGCCGCGGGTTCGCTGTCGCAGCGCCTCGGTATCGAGGAAGGCACCCAGCTGCCGCGCTCGATCATCGAGTTCTATTACAAGAACGACAAGCTCAACGACCCGATGGTGTCGGAAGAGCACATCACCGCGTTCGGCTGGGCCTCCCCCCAGGAGATCGACGACATCATGGCCGCCACCTTGCGGATCAACGACTTCCTGTCGGGTCTGTTCAGCGCCGTCGGCATCATGCTGGTCGACTTCAAGATCGAGTTCGGCCGGGTGTGGGAGAAC
>JANMAN010000160.1:0-2358 GCA_031359885.1 Tardiphaga sp.
GAAGTGACGCGCATCAATCTCAACGCCGGCTGGTATTGGGATCGCAGTATCGACAAGCACTATCTGATCTATGGCGGCGGGTTCGACTGGAAGCTGTCGAAGGTCTGGGATTTTACCATCGAAGCCTTCGGGCTTCTGGGCGCCGCGGCGGATATGCCGAGCACGATCCGACCGCGTATCCAGACCGGGTTTCGCTACCGGCCGAACGAGACGTTTTCGGTCGACGTGATCTACGGCCACAACATCACGGGCGAGGGCGCGAACTGGATCACGGTCGGCACCACTGTGCGATTTCCACCGCCGAAATAGCCTACCCGGCCGGCGTCACCTGATAGGCCGGTGTCGTTGCCAAAAACTGCGCATAGGCCTCCGCATCCGGCGGCGTGAACTTTTCCGTCAGCGCGCTCCGGCGGCGCTTGGTCGCGCCCATGTCGTCGAGCAGCTCGTCGAAATGCTTAAAGTGATAAGGCGCGATACAGAGCCCGCCATAGACGCCCGCCGCCGGCCGCTCGACGCGCTTGAACTTCAGCATCATATCCATGTCGGCATCCATCTGCGCGCGTGTCGGCTGCTTCGCCAATTGACCATCGGCATAGCGCACCAGCCAATTCGCGGCCAATTCCGCCGACAAGACCGAACAGAAGCTCGAATTGAATCCGACGAAGCCCATGTCCGGCAGATCGGGATTGGCGACGACGCGATAAAGCCGGTATTGGCCATCGGGCTGCACGAGTTTGTCCTGATACGCCTTCGGCAGAAACGGCACGCCCAGCTTGAAACCGATGGCAAGAATGGCGATGTCCGCATCGACACGCTCGCCGCCGGTCATCACGATGGTCTTGCTCTCGTAGCGATCGAAGGTGCCGCGGATCGCTTTGATCCGTCCATCGGCGATCATCGGAAAGAAATTCGGCGTCGAGATCGGGACCGAACAGTTGACGCCGTCCTCGATCCGTTTCGCCGGGACCATGTCGCACGCCTTGAGCTTCAACTGCATCTTCAGCACGGTTTCGAGCCCGCGCCAGTTGGCCCAGATAAACGGTTTGGCGATGGCGTGCGCGATCCGTGATGTCAGACCGAGATTCCAGCCTTTGAACATCTCTTCTTGCGCGCGGATGTAGAGGATGCGTTTGAAGTTGATGAGGCCGCCGATAAAGTAGGGAATGCGCCAGATCGGCTCGCGATAGACGAAGGTCACGCTCTTGGCGCCGGCATTGACCGAATGTACGGCGATGTCGGTGGCGGATTTCGAGCCGCCCAGCACGACGACGTTTTTGCCTTTCACGATCGCGCCGTCGGCATGCTCCGCGGAATGCACGATCGTGCCGCCGGCGGCCTTGAAAGCGTCTTCGCCAGGATGGCTGATGGTACGGCGCTCGTTGAATTGTCCGGTGCAGACCGCGACGAAATCATACGTTTCATCGGTGGCGGTGCCGTCGGCATTCACGAGGGCAAGCGTCCAGCCGGGCAGGCCGTCGTCGCGCCGGCTCATGCTTGTCACGCCGGTTTTGAAACGCGTTCGCGACATCAGATCATGCTCGTGCGCGTAGTCCGTCAAATAGGCGTGGACCTGCGGCCCTTTCGGCCACTCCGGATAGGAGGCAGGCATCGGCTTGTCGGTGAAGCGATATAATTCCTTCGGGCTTTGCGTCTGCACCTCCGGATAGGACCGCGCCGGCTCCCAGACGCCACCGAGATCGCCCGAGCGCTCCACGATGGTGATCCTGTGACCCCGCGCGGCGAAGGTTTTGGCAGCAACCAGACCGGCGACGCCGGCACCGATCACGCAGACGCTTTTCTGTTTGACCATGACGGCAATCCTTGGGCTGCGCGAATTCGGGGCATGGGTCCGCGTTCGCCGGAAAGGGCCGGCGTCGGCGCGTTTATGGATCGAGCGAGAAGGGCTAGTCGTTGGCTTCCGGCGGCAGGAAGTTGACCTCGTGCTCGGCGGAGACGCGAACCACGTCCTCGGGGTCCGTCAGATTGTCGAGCTTCTCGAACAAGGCTTCGAGCTTCTGCGCCGGCGAAACCCAGAATAGCGCGCGGGCCGGCTTGTCGGATTTGTTGAAATAGCCGTGCGGAATGCCGCGGGGCAGGCGGACGAGATCGCCTGCTTTGGCCTGCACCCAGACGCCGTCGAGCTTGAGGTCCAGCACGCCGTCCTGCACCAGAATGAATTCTTCCTGCGTCGGATGAATATGTACGGGCACGAATTGGCCCGGCTCGCTGTTGGTCTCGAAGGCGAAGGTCGAGTCCGTCACCGCCTTCGGCAGATACACCTGCCCGAGGATATTCCATGTCTTGCCGGAATAGCCCTCGCCCTTTGGTGTGATGCCCTTCTCCAGTGCCGCCATTGCT
>JANMAN010000560.1:0-7030 GCA_031359885.1 Tardiphaga sp.
TCTGGCCGGCGATGTTGTTGATGAGGTTGACGACATCGCCGATCTTTTGCGCCGCAGCGGCGAGGCCCGATATGATCTGGTTGGTTTCGTCGGCCTGCTGAACGGCTTGATGCGAGATCGTCAAAGCCGTGCTGGTCTGCCGACTGATCTCCGTAACCGAGGCCGCCAATTCTTCGGCACCGGCCGCAACGGCCTGCATGTTCGACGACGACTGCGTCGACGCGCTGATCGCCGAATTGACGCACGCGGTCGCGGACGTCACCGCGTCGGTGATGTCACCCAGATCGGCGTCGATGGATGTTTGCAGATCGCCGCGTCGCATGCGGTCCTGGACCTGCGTGGTGATGTCGGTCGCGAATTTGACGACCTTCACGATGGTGCCGTCGCTGTCGATGATCGGATTGTAGGACGCCTGTATCCAAACTTGGCGGCCGTTTTTGCCGACGCGCTTGAATTCACCGGCCTGATATTGTCCTTGCCGCAGCAAATTCCAGAACTCGCGATAGTCTGCGCTGTTTCGATAGGTCTCGTCGACGAACATGCCGTGATGTCGGTTCTGAACTTCGCCGAGCTCGTAACCGAGGCAATTCAAAAAATTGTCGTTGGCGGAAATGATCGTGCCGTCGAGCGTAAACTCGATGACGGCCTGCGACTTCTGGATCGCCGCAATCTGCCCTTCATGATCGGTGTTTTTGATTTTCTGATCGGTGATGTCGGTCGCGAATTTGATGACCCGATAGGGTTTGCCCTTGCGGTCGAGCAGCGGATTGTACGAGGCCTGAATCCAAATCGTGCGACCGCCCTTGGCGACCCGCTTGAATTCGCTCGATTGAAAATCGCCGCGCCGCAACGTGTCCCAAAACGCGCGATACTCGGCGCTGTCGCGCAACTTGGCATCGACGAACATGCTGTGGTGCTTGCCTTCGATTTCAGCGAGCGAATAACCCACGGCCGCCAGAAAATTGGCATTGGCATCGACGATCGTGCCGTCCAGGTTGAATTCGATGACGGCCTGAGACTTGTTCAAGGCGTCGATTTTTGCGGTGAGTTCTCGAGATGATTTAAAAAATGACATGATGAACCCGCTGGCATATGCCGATCAAATGATCGCAATGCGTTGAGCGTGCGGCTCAACAATTAATCAAAATCAAATTTTATCGAGATCGATCATAAATCTGCTATCGACCGGTATCGCAGTAAGGGCGTGCGCAGGTTTCGCACACGCTCTCTTTCGCGCTATTTTTCTTGGCACTCTTGGGTTGCCGATGTCAGTTATCGAATCGCGTGATTCGCGGAAGCTCTCGCGATCACTCAATCGCCGGCCGCTGCTTTTTCCAGTTCGGCGATGTCGAGTTTGACCATCGTCATCATCGCCTGCATGGCACGCTTTGCTCGAACGGGATCGGGATCCGCCAGCAGGCGCGGCAGGGCCGTCGGAACGATCTGCCACGGCAGGCCGTAGCGGTCGGTGACCCATCCGCACTGCTGCGCCGTGCCGCCGATCAGAAGTGCATCCCACAACCGATCGACCTCGGCCTGATCGTCGCAACTGATGCTGAACGAGATCGCGTTGCTGAAGGGCATCGTTATGCCGCCGTTCAGTGCCATGTAGGTCTGACCGGCGAGCGTTAACTCGACCACCAGCACCGCGCCGGCTTTACCGCCGGGATAGTCCGTGGGGCTTTTCTGCACGTGGGTGACGCGTGAGTCCGGCAGCAACGAGACGTAGAAGCGTGCCGCCTCTTCGGCCTGCGTCGCGAACCAAAGACATGGGGTGATTTTCGACATGATCGTGTCTCCCGTCTATGCCGTGGCCATATCGGGCGGGCCGCCGGCGGCAGCGGCGGCGTCCATCCACATCACCTCCCAGATGTGACCGTCCGGATCCTCGTAACTGCGACCGTACATAAAGCCGAAATCCTGCGTCGGCGTCGGGTCGGGCGGGCCACCCGCGGCTTTTGCCTTGTCGACGATCTGGTCCACCTCGGCGCGGCTGTCCGCGGAGACGCAGATCAACACCGCGCTGGTTGTCTTGGTGTCGGCGATCGTCTTGGAGGTGAACTGGCGGTATTTGTCGTGCGTCAGCAGCATCGCGTGGATCGTCTCGGAGAACACCATGCAGGCAGCGGTGTCGTCGCTGAACATCGGATTCTTTTTTGCGCCGACGGCTTCATAAAAAGCAACCGCGCGCGGCAGATCGGTGACGGGCAAATTGACGAAGATCATCTTGGGCATGTCGTGTTCCTCTTGCGATGTCACACAGGACGGACGACCGTCAGCCGATCCGACATCGGTTCGAAATTTTTATTGTGGACCGAATGTCGCATGCACGGCTCGCCGGAACCACGGCACTCATGAAAATAAACATTGATTGACGCAGTAAAATCCGCAGCATGCGGCAACTGAAAAAACAGGCCTCGGCAACGACCGAAGGCCGACAAGGGAGACGATCGATGTCGCACCGCACATTCGTGACGACCGCATTCGCGATGGCAGCTTGTTTCGTCGTCAGCGCTGCGGGTGCGCAGGACTATCCAACCAAGCCGGTCACGTTGATCGTGCCATGGCCGGCGGGCGGCTCGACCGACATCTCGATGCGCGCCATCGCCGACGCTGCGTCGAAGCATCTCGGCCAGCCGATCGTGATCGACAACAAGGCCGGCGGCGGCGGCACGGTCGGCCCGGCCACGATGGCGGCGGCCTCCAAGCCGGACGGGTACACGATCTCGCAGATTCCGATCACGGTGTTTCGCCTGCCGCTGATGCAGCAGGTGTCGTGGGATGCGTCGAAGGATTTCAGCTACATCGTTCATCTGACCGGCTACACCTTCGGCATCACCACCAGTGCCGAGTCGCAATTCAAGACGTGGAAGGACGTGGTCGATTTCGCCAAGGCCAATCCGGGCAAGGTGACTTATGCGACGCCGGGCGCGGGCACGTCGCTGCATGTCGGCATGGAGCAGATCGCGACCCTTGCCGGAATCAAGCTGACGCAAGTGCCGTTCAAGGGCGGCGCGGAAACCAACGCAGCGGTGCTCGGCCAGCACACGATGTTGCAGGCGGATTCGACGGGATGGAAGCCGCTCGTCGACGCTGGCAAATTGCGATTGCTGATGGTGTGGACCGACAAGCGCTCGCCGAATTTCCCCGACGCGCCGACGCTGAAGGAATCCGGCTACCCGATGGTTTACGATTCGCCGTTTGGTATCGCTGGGCCGAAGGGCATGGACCCGAAGATCGTCGCCAAGCTTCACGATGCGTTCAAGAAGGCGATCGAAGATCCGGCCGTGGTCGCGACGCTCGCGAAATACGACATGGTGCCGAACTACAAGAACACCGAAGACTACAAGAAATTCATCGTCGAACTGACCGAGAGCGAGCGCAAGGTGATCGACGCGCTCGGCATGACGAAGAAGACGAATTGAGCCGTTCAAACAAAGCACACAGCGTCATTCTGAGGTGCTCGTATGCCGGCGCGCTTGCGCCTGCATACGAGCCTCGAAGGATGAGCTGCAACGTTATGATCGGCCGTCGCCCTTCGAGGCTCGCTTTCCGGGCGACGAAGACGTCGCCTGGATCGCTCGCACCTCAGGGTGACGGCCCCGCAAGGTACGCTCTATGACCGACACCAGCCCCGCACGTAGCAAATCACCGCTCGACAATTCCGAATTCTGGAGCGGTGCGGTCTGGCTCGCGCTCGGAGCGTTCGTCACCTGGTCGGGCGTCAAGCTCGGGATCGGCCGCATCAACGATCCCGGCTCCGGCTTCATGCTGTTTTACGTCGGCATCCTGATGTGCGTGTTTTCCGTCACGATCATGATCGCGGCGATTAGCGAAGGCAGCGCTGGCTTCGGCGCATTGTGGGCCGGCGCGAATTGGCGCAAGCCGCTCACGATCATGATCTGCCTTGCCGTCTTCGCGGTCGCGCTCGAACCGCTCGGCTTTCTGCTGTCGACGATCCCGCTGTTGCTGGTGTTGCTACGCGCGATCGATCCGGTGCGCTGGACGCTGACGATCCCGATCGGCGTGCTCGCGCCGCTGTTCGTGTGGTGGGTGCTGAAGAAAGCGCTGCTGATCCAATTGCCGTCCGGCATCTTAGAGATCGGCTGAGGACGCATCATGGACACGCTCGTCAACGTCATGCAGGGGCTCGGCGTCGCCCTTCAGCCGATCAACCTGCTCTATTGCTTCATCGGCGTTTTCATCGGCACGCTGGTCGGCGTCCTGCCGGGCATCGGCCCGATCTCGGCGATGTCGCTGCTGTTGCCGGTGACGCTCTCCGGCACGCCGGAGTCGGGCATCATCATGATGGCCGGCATCTATTACGGCTCGATGTATGGCGGCTCGACGACGTCGATCCTCGTCAACATTCCCGGCGAAGCGGCGTCCGTCGTCACCTGCATCGACGGCCACCAGATGGCCAAGAAGGGCCGCGCCGGCCCGGCGCTGGGAATCTCGGCGCTGGGATCGTTCATCGCCGGGACGTTCTCGTTGGTGGCGCTGATGCTGGTCGCGCCGTCGCTGGCGAATGTCGCGATCGCGTTCGGCCCAGCGGAATATGCCAGCCTCATGGTGCTCGGCCTCGTGGTGCTGACGTTCCTCACGCAAGGGTCGATGGCCAAGGCGCTGTTGATGGCCTGCGTCGGCATCGTGCTCGGGCTGATCGGGCTGGACAGCATCACCGCGATGCCGCGGCTGACCTTCGGCAAGCTCGAACTGATCGACGGCATCGGCCTGGTGCCGGTCGTGATGGGGCTGTTCGGTCTGGCGGAAGTTCTGTTCAACACCGAGCAGGCGATCAAACGCGACATCATCGACGCCAAGATCACGCAGCTTCTGCCCAACAAAGAAGACTGGAAGGCGAGCGCCGGGCCGATCGGTCGCGGCACGGTGTTGGGCTTTCTGCTCGGCGTGCTGCCGGGCGGCGGCGCGGTGGTCGCGTCGTTTGCATCTTACGCGCTAGAGAAGCGTCTCAGCAAAACGCCGGAGCGTTTCGGCCATGGCGCGATCGAAGGCGTCGCCGGTCCCGAGGCCGCCAACAATGCCGCCGCCGGCGGCGCGTTCATTCCGCTGATGACCTTGGGCATTCCGCCGAACGTGGTGATGGCGTTGTTGTTGGGCGCGTTCGTCATTCACGGCCTACAGCCGGGGCCGTTGATGATCACGCAGAACCCGACGCTGTTCTGGGGCATCATTGCCAGCATGTATATCGGCAACGTCATGCTGCTGGTGCTCAACCTGCCGCTGATCGGCATGTGGGTGCAACTCCTGAAGCTACCCTACAACATTCTGTTTCCGCTCATCATCCTGTTCACGATCATCGGCGTCTATTGTTCGAGCAACAACGTGTTCGACGTCTATGTGATGGTCGGTTTCGGCATCGCCGGTTATCTGATGCGCAAATTCGGTTACGAACCGGCACCTCTCGTGCTCGCCTTCGTGCTCGGGCCATTGCTGGAAAACAATTTGCGCAAGGCGCTGATCCTGTCGCAGGGCGACATGATGACGTTCGTGCAGCGGCCGATCTCGGCGGTCTGCCTTGCCGTGGCGTTGCTGCTGTTGCTGGGGCCGCTGCTGCCGTCGTTCCGTAAAAAGCGCGAGTTGGTGGCGCTGGACGAAGGGGCGTAGAAGGCAGGGCAACGTGCAATGCCGTCATCATCAAGCATAGCCATCATCCCCGCGTTCCGGACGCACCCGTCATCCCCGCCTCTCGAGCGGGGATCCAGTATGCCGCGAGGTCGCGCTTAGAATACGATCGCTTCGGAATACTGGGTCGCTCGGTCAAGCCGGGCGATGACGCCTCGTTGTGTTGAAATGCTGACGATCAGGACTTCACCCCACCATCCGGATGCACCGGATCGACCCACAACACGGTCTCCGGCTTTTCGACCGGCGCGATGTCGAGGTTGATCGCGACCGCTTCGCCGTCGCTGCGCACCAGCACGCATTCCAGAATTTCATCCGGGCTTGCATTGATTTCCTGATGCGGCACGTAAGGCGGAATGAAGATGAAATCGCCCGGCCCCGCCTCTGCGGTGAATTGCAGCGCTTCGCCCCAGCGCATCCGCGCTTTGCCGCGCACGACATAGATGACGCTTTCGAGATGGCCGTGATGATGCGCGCCGGTTTTCGCATCCGGTTTGATCGTCACTGTGCCCGCCCATAATTTCTGTGCGCCGACGCGCGCGAAATTGATCGCGGCCTTGCGGTCCATGCCCGCGGTCGAGGGCACGTTCGAATCGAGGTTGGTGCCGGGAATGACGCGCACGCCGTCATGCTTCCAGCGATCGTCGTCATGCGCGTGCGAATGGTCGTGCGAATGCGTGTGGTCGTGAGAATCGGTCATGTCGTGCCTTTGTTAACGAAACGCTGCGCGCGCTGACGCATCTAGTTCCTAAATTCGTGGGAACTGAAATCCAGTTTGGCAATTGACTATACGTAATTTAACCGGCGCAAAGGAGCATGTCATGGGTAGCACGGCAGACAAGATCAAGGGCACCGTCAACGAGTACGCAGGCAAGGCCAAGCAGGGAATCGGCGAAGCCGTCGGCTCCGAGAAATTGCAGGGCGAAGGCGCGATCCAAGAAGGCAAGGGCCACGCCCAACAGGCCGTTGGCAATGCCAAGGAAGCGGTGAAGAACGTCGCCGACAAGGCGTCCGACGTCGCCCACGAAAAGCTTTGATCATATCAATCGTCATTTGATCGACGATGCGAAAGCCGGCCCGCAAGGGTCGGCGTTTTTGCGGTTTAGACACGCGGTCATTGACGATCGCATCAATAATGCGGCGGACGCTCCGTCGCGTTGCCTTGCGGCCCGCGCGCCTCGGCCTCTTGCAACCGCTCGCGCATGTTGGCGAGTTGCCGCGTCAGCGCATCGATCTGCGACCACTGCGCGGTGATGGTCGCGTTCAGCGTTTCGATGGTCTCGTCCTGATAGGTCAGCCGCATCTCGAGCGCATCGATGCGGGATTCAAGATCCTGCATCGGGCGCGCCTTCCAGAAACAATTCGCGGCGTCTCGTTTCGCGCA
>JANMAN010000654.1:0-6432 GCA_031359885.1 Tardiphaga sp.
ACCCGACTCCGCTCTGGCCGCTGCGGTCGGTCGGGGCCGGCGCGGGCGGCTCGACCTGTTCGCTCGCAACGTGTTGGTCGCGCAGCGCATCGAGGAAGTCTGCAAACCAGTGCTGAATTGTGCCGGCGCGAAGTTTGGCCATCATCGCTTCCCAGCGCATCCGACGCTCGATCAGAGGCATCGACAATGCGGTCGAGATTGTGCGCGCCATCGCATCGATGTCGTTGGGATTGACCAGCAGCGCTGTGTCGAGTTCGTTCGCCGCGCCTGCGAATTTCGACAGCACCAAAACACCTGGATCGATCGGATTCTGCGCGGCAACGTATTCTTTGGCGACGAGATTCATACCGTCATGCAGCGGCGTTACGAGGCCGACCTGCGCGGTGCGATAGAGACCGGCAAGCACGGTCTGGCTAAAGCCCTTGTTCAGATATCGAATCGGGGTCCAGTCGACCTCGCCGTGACGTCCATTGACGTCCGTCACCAACTTCGCCAGATCGCTCTGCAGATTGCCGTAAGCCTCGATCGTTCCGCGTGACAGCGTCGCGATCTGCAACAACGACACCGCGCGTTCTAACGCGGGATGCAGCGTCAGCATTCGGTCGAACGCATCGATGCGGTTGATAAGACCTTTGGAGTAGTCCAAGCGATCGACGCCGATCGCAAGTTTCTCGCCGTTGAGGCTTCGACGTAGCCGTGAAACGTCGGGGTTCGAAACCGCCTTCGCGGCATGTTGTGCGAATTTCGTTGGGTCGATGCCGATCGGGAACACCGCGCAGCGCGATTGCCCGTGTGTCGATGTGACGACATCGCCTTTGACGTTCAAGGCAAGTTCGCAACGCAGATAATCGAGAAAATTGTCACGATCGTCGTCGGTTTGAAAACCGATCAGATCATAAGCCAACATCGCCTGTACGAGCTCGCGATGATGCGGCACGCCATCGATGATCGCGCGCACCGGCCACGGCGTATGCAAAAAGAATCCGATCGGATTCTTGATGCCGAGATCGCGCAGTTCCGCGCCGAGCGCTAGAAAATGATAATCCTGAATCCAGAACGCCGTGTCGGGCTTCTGAAAGCGCAACAAAGCCCGCGCCATAAAAGAATTCACTTCGCGATACGATCGATAATCGTCTTGCGACGCGCGGATCAGATCGGTGCGCGAATGAAGGGCCGGCCAGAGCGCCGAATTGGCGAAGCCTTCGTAGTAACCACCATAATGCGCGGCCGGCAGATCGAGCATGGCCAGCGCGCCGGCACCGAGCGCTTCGATCTCCGCGAACGGTTCCTTTTGTGCACCATCACGCACGCGACCGCTGGAACCGACCCAGATCGCGCCGGATTTTTCGACGACCGGCAGCAACGCCGCGGCCAACCCGCCCGTCATCGGCTCGCTGGCGCTGGCGCGTGCAACTCTGTTGGAAACCACAACGAGATTCACAGCATCGACTCCCGGTTTTTGATTGTCGAATAAACGGCTGTTCATCAAGATGGTTCCTGGAACATCCTTCGGTCGAATTGCGGACAAACTTCGTAACGCGCCGCTTTTTTTGAAGCACGTTCGAGACGTTAGCTTGTTACGTCAATCAAAAGAGAATTAATCGAGCGGATCAGACAGGTTCCAACAAGCTCGCAAGCCAGCGACGCACATTTTCCGGTTCGTCGAAATGCCCGTCGATGCCCTGCGCGCGGCGGCCGACCGAAAACGCCAAGCCATTCATGTCGGGCATGATCGCAAATACAGATTCGTCGGTGACGTCGTCGCCGAGAAAGATCGGGCGGCGGCCCTTGAACGGTGCGTGAGTCATGAGTTCCATGACGCCGGTCGCTTTGGTCACGCCGGAATGCTTCACCTCGCAGACGAACTTGCCGGGCAATACTTCGATCGGCGCATTCGGCAAATCGGCGCGGATCGCGGAGACGCCGTCATAGATGGCTTCTTCGCATTCGGGTGCGAGGCGAAAATGCAGCGCGAGCGAATAGCCCTTGTCTTCGAGAAGGATGCCTTCGCTCATCTCGGCAAGTTTGGCGAAGCGGCGCTTCAGGCTGATGTCCATCGGCGGCGCGTTCGTCATGACGGAGTTGCTGTTGACCGACACCCGCATTTCGGCGCCATGGCCGCCGACCGCCGGAAACTCCGGTCCGAAAATGAAATCGATGTCGTCGAGCGAGCGTCCGCTGACCATCGCCAGCGCGCCGTCGGTGCGCACCAGCAGCTCCTTCAGCGTCTCAGCTAAACCCGGCGGCACGAACACCTCGCGCGGCGTCCGCGCCATATCGAGCAGCGTGCCGTCGATGTCGAGCAGGAACGCGCATTGATCGAATGGCGGAATCAGATCACGCGGGATCGGCAAGGTCGGCGTCGTGGCAGCCGCCGTCGTTTGAGTCTCGGTCACGTCGTCACTCCACCGCGGCCAGCGGCCGCGCAACATCTTCCAGCGATTTCCGTTCGGCCGCCGTGCCGTAGCGCCAGCCGATAAAGCCGGCAGCCACCATCAGCGTCGAGCCGAACACGTAGCCCGCGAACACCGTCCAGCGCGAGCCGGAGTCGATCAACAAACCGAACAGCGCCGGCCCGGCGACGCCGCCGATGCCGGTACCGACTGCATAGAACAATGCAATCGCGAGGGCACGCACTTCCAGCGGGAACGTCTCGCTGATGGTCAGATAGGCGGAACTCGCCGCCGTCGAGGCAAAAAAGAAGATCACCATCCAGGCGATCGTCTGGGTTTGTGCGGTCAACGCGCCGATGGCGAAAAAATAGCCTGCGATGGCCAGTAGGATGCCCGACACGCTGTAAGTCACCAAAATCATGATGCGACGGCCGACGGTATCGAAAAATCGACCGAGCAACAGCGGCCCCAAGAAATTGCCCAGGGCGAACGGCAGCAGATACCAGCCGATTCCGTTCGAGGGGATGCCGTAGAACTCGGTCAGCACCAAGGCATAGGTGAAAAAGATCGCGTTGTAGAAAAATGCCTGCGCCACCATCAGCGAAAGCCCGACCAACGAGCGTTGGCGATACAGCGTCAGCAACGTATGTGCGACTTCGCGCAACGGCGTGTGATCGCGCATCGCGATTTTCATCTTGGCATGACCGCCCGCCGTGGGCGCGGCATGCCGCGTGTGAGCCTCGATCTCGCGGACGATTTTTTCAGCAGCCTCGGGCTGGCCATGGATGATGAGCCAGCGTGGACTTTCCGGAATCCAAAACCGCATCAGCAACACGATCAGGCCGAGCGTTGCGCCGATCAAATAGGCCAGTCGCCAGCCGACATCGGGGCCGAACCAAGCAGGATCGAGCAGCACGATCGACGAGCTCGCGCCGATCGCAGCTCCGATCCAGAAGCTGCCGTTGATGATGAGGTCGGTCCAGCCGCGATAGCGCGCCGGCACCAGCTCCTGGATCGTCGAGTTGATCGCGGTGTATTCGCCACCGATACCCGCACCCGTCAGAAACCGAAACAGCGCGTAACTTGCGATATTCCAAGAGAACGCGGTCGCAGCGGTCGCCGTCAGGTAGACCGCGAGCGTGATGAAGAACAGTTTCTTGCGGCCGATGCGATCGGTGAGCCAGCCGAAGCCGAGTGCGCCGAGCACGGCGCCGATGAGATAGGCACTGTTGGCAAGGCCGACGTCGAGATTTGAAAATTGCAGCGTCGGGCTGTCCTTGACCGCGCCGGACAGCGCGCCGGCAAGCGTCACTTCGAGGCCGTCGAGAATCCATGTGATACCGAGCGCGATCACGACACGCGTGTGGAAGCCACTCCAAAGCAGGGCATCGAGACGCGCGGGAATATCGGTTTCGATGGTCTGGCCGCCGCTTTGTTGTGTCGGCATGGCCGGTGCTTTCTCGATGATGTGCTCACGGGATCGTCAGTTCCCGTCAACGCAACGTCATCAGGCTGGTTCCGGCAGTGAATTTGGATGCGCTGAACAAAGCCAGATTGGAGTTCGTCATTGCGAGGAGCCAGTTCCTCGTCTTCGAGGAATGTGGCGACGAAGCAATCCAATTTTGGCAGAAAGAGCTGGATTGCTTCGCCGAGATCGACGTAGGCGACATCGCCGACGTCGATCTGGCTCGCAATGACTAACCTTACGGTTCTCTGAGCTCAAGCCGCGCGGATCGTGTCCATGAAGCGATCCAGTTCCTGCCGCAGCCGCGCGCTTTCCGTGGACAGCGTTTGCGCGGAGTTCAACACTTCGCCGGACGCGGTGCCGGTCTCGCTGGCCCCGCGATTGACCTTGGTGATGCTATCCGCGACGTCTTGCGTGCCCTGCGCGACACTCTGGATGTTGCGCGCGATCTCTTGCGTGGCCGAGCTTTGCTGGTCGACCGCACTGGCGATATTCGACGCGATGTTCGAAATCTGCCCGATGGTCTGGCCGATCTCCTTGATCGCCGTGACCGATTCCTGCGTCGCCGCCTGCATGCTCGAAATCTGTGCGGAAATTTCGCCGGTGGCTTTCGCTGTTTGACTAGCGAGCGATTTGACCTCGGAGGCGACCACGGCGAAACCGCGACCGGCATCGCCGGCGCGCGCCGCCTCGATGGTGGCATTGAGCGCGAGAAGATTGGTCTGCTCGGCGATCGCAGTGATGAGTTTGACGACGTCGCCGATCTGCTGAGCCGCGCGCGACAATTTTCCGATCCGCATGTCGGTCTGTTCGGCCTGAAGCACCGCAGCCTCGGCAATCTGGCTGGATTCTTTGACACGGCGGCCGATCTCGTCGACCGAGGCCGACAGTTCTTCCGTCGCGGCGGCCACCATCTGCATGTTGGACGATGCCGCTTCGGACGCGCCCGCGACGTGGCCCGACAAGCTTTGCGTGGTATCGGCCGTCCGCGTCAGCGTCCCGGCCGACGATTCAAGTTGCACGGCGGATGCCGATACGTTGGACACGATCGAGCCGACCGCCATTTCGAACTCATCGGCAAAGCGGATGAGTTCATTCCGACGCGCGGTGCTCGCCGCGCGGTTCTGGCCTTCTTGTGTCGCGGCGTCACGTTCGGCTTTGGCGACCGCCTGCACTTTGAACTCCTCGACGGCCGCGGCCATGTCGCCGATCTCGTCCTTGCGGCCGAGACCCGGCAGGACGACCTCGAAATCGCCCGACGCAAGCTTGCGCATCGCCGCACACATCGCGATCATAGGACGCGAGATGCCACGGCCGAGCAGCAGCGCCAAAACGCCGCCGAGCAGGAAGCCGCCCACCGCCAGTGCCAGCACCATCTGTTTGGTCGCGCCGATCGTGCTGTCGGATTCGGCTTCCAGCCGGTTTTGATCCGACACCAGATCGGCCTTCATGACCGCCGATCCCTGCGTGATCGCATTCGCGGACTCGGTCATGCGAACGACCAACCCGTCGATCATTTTGGCGTTCTCGATCGCCTTCTCGAATCCCTGGCGATACGAATCCAGCATCGCTGCGATGTCTTTGATCTTCTCCGCCATGCCTTTATCGGCGGCGCTTACCGTAACGAACGTGTTCTGCAAAAACTTGATGCGCGCCAGCGCGCTGTTGCTGACCGAAGGGTCCGGCTTGATGAGATAGGTGTTGACCAGCGCGGTCGTCGCCAGCAATTGCGTGGTGATGTCCTTGACCATCGTCTGAACGCCGTCGAGGCCAGCTAGCGCGGCGGTGTCGGAGAGATCGTCGAATTTGGAGCGCAAGACCGTGCTGGCGCGCATCAGGTTTCGTTCCGCAAAGGTCGCGCCGTCGCGCCGCGCGGTCAGAATGTCGCCAAACAGAGTCTTGAACGTGCCGAATTCGCGCGCGAGACCCTTTACCTTGTCCAGACGCGCCGGGTCGGTCGTGATCTGCATCGACTTGTCGATGGCGTCCTTGAGGCTGCCTTCGGCATCCTGCGCCGCCTTCGCATCCTCGTCCTTGCCGGTCAGCACGTAATAGCGCGCCAGCAAACGATAAGACGTCAGTTCGCGATCGATATTCTTCGCGGAATCGGATTGGGCAACGCTGAGACGATAGGACGAGACCACCGACGAGACATGCGCGAAGCCGAAAAACGCAATGCCCATGCTGACGGCCGAGATCGCAAGAACGACGGCAAAGCCGAGCATGATCTTGGCGCGAAAACGAAGCGTCGGAAGCGCACCGGTCTTCGATGTCGGCGTGACCTGTTTGGACCCCACGTTAATTCCCCCTGATCTTCGGCAGTGTTGGTGACGGCAACGGCTCGGCGCGCGGTCGAATTTAGGACACAGGAATTAAAGGGTCATGAACCATCCCAGGACTGCCAAAAAAAACAATCCTGCGCGTGACCACGCCGCTGATCGGGGGCCGCGGTCATGCGATGGCGGCATACCGTGGATCGCCGCCGATCCGACTCCGGCAAAAATCTCGGTTGCAAAGTCCGCACGCCGCGCTTCTAATTAGACCAATTAAAAAGTAACGGGAGGCGACCGCGTG
>JANMAN010000723.1:0-1817 GCA_031359885.1 Tardiphaga sp.
GGGCAGACCTACATTCCAGAGGATGTCGAACTTGCTGGCGCCGAGCGCCTTCAGCACGTCTTCGAGTTCGGGTTCGGTGGTGGCGAGACCCGTCGCGATATTGACGACGATCGGGAAGAAGCAGATCGACAGTGCAGTCAGTGCCGGCGGTGCTGACGGCGCTATCGATCTGCTTCGTCCCGATCGTCGTGAACATCGCCACGGGCCTTGCGACCACCGAGCCCGAACTCGAAGACGTCTTGAAAGCGCTCGGCGCGAGCAAGTTCGACATCCTCTGGAATGTCGGCTTGCCCCGAACGATGCCGTTCTTTTTCGCGTCGCTGAAGGTTGCCGTGAGCTACGCCTTCGTCGGCGCGGTGCTGGCCGAGACCGTCGCGTCCAACAAAGGCATCGGCAACGTGATGATGAGCGCATCGTCGAATTTCAACGTGCCGCTGGTGTTCGCGTGTCTGTTCATTCTCGCGGCGCTCGGCGTCGCGCTCTACGTGATTTTCTCGTTGATCGAAGCCCGCATCACCGGCTGGGCCACCCGTAAAAACGACCTCGTCGTGACGTGAGGGACATTCAAATCAAGACGATGCCAAAAGTTTTTCGTCATTCCGGGGCGCTCCGTCTCGCGCGCTGCTTTGCGCGAGATGGAGCGAGCCCGGAATCCATAACCCCGGCAGGGAGTATGGATTCCGGGCCTTCGCCGCGGCCGGCAAGAGCCGTCCGAGGCGAATCTCGGAATGACGAAGCCGGAAATCACCAAACAACCAGGAGAGTGTCATGTTGAAGAAACTAAGCGCCGTCCTCATCGGCGGATTGCTGCTCGCAAGCCCGGCCGTCGCGCAGGAAACCACGATCAAGTTCACGCTCGGCTGGAAAACCCAAGGCAGCGACGCGGCCTTTTTCTACGCCAAGGATAAGGGCTACTTCAAAGACGAAGGCCTCAACGTCGTGATCGATCAGGGCGAGGGCTCCGGCGCGACAGTGACGCGCATCATGTCCGGCGCTTATGACGCGGGCTTCGGCGACGTCAACGCCATCATCCAGAATTCGTCGACGCGCCCGCAGGATGCGCCGGTCATGGTCTACATGATCTGGAACCAGCCCCCCTTCGCGATCGTCACGAAAAATTCCAGCGGCATCAATTCGATCAAGGATTTCGAAGGCCGCACGCTCGGCGGCGCGCAGGGCACGCCGACCACGCGCCTGCTGCCGGTGTTCATCCAGAAGAACGCGCTGGCGGCCGACAAGGTGAAGGTCACCAACATGGCCCCGAACCTTCAGGAGCCGATGCTCATCAAGGGCGACATCGACGCGGCACTGGTCTTCAACATCACCAGCTATTTCAACCTCGTGCTGAACCGTCAGGATCCCGACAAGGATTTCAAATGGTTCTCGTTCGGTGACTTCGGCCTCGACCTCTATTCCAACGGCGTGATCGTCTCGCAGAAGCTGCTGGCGTCGAACCCGAAGGCGGTCGCAGGCCTCGTCCGTGCGATCAACAAGGCGATGATCGCGGTGGGCAAGGACCAGAACGCCGGCATGGCGTCGGTGGTCGCGTTCGATAATCTCGTCGATGTCCCCGTCGAAAAGCGCCGCCTGCAATATTCTTTCGACAAGCTGATCGTCTCGGCGGAAATGAAGGAAATCGGCGTCGGTGACATCAAGGACGACCGCATGACGCGCGCCATCGGCATGGTCGTCGAAGGCTACGATTTGAAGCGCACGCCGACGCCGAAGGAGATCTTCTCGCGCGACTTCCTGCCGCCGCGTGGAGAGCGTGATCTGGTTTATGTGAAGAATTAATCGCTTTTGGTGTCCCGGCGTCG
>JANMAN010000771.1:0-6218 GCA_031359885.1 Tardiphaga sp.
ATCGTTCGCTGGCGTTCGCGCTGGAGGAGCTGAAGTTCTTCTCCAAGGAATTCCGCATCGTTGGCGTCTATCCCGCGCATCCGACGCGGGCAACCTTTGGCGCGACCGACGGTTAGCGATCGCGTCTACCCTACGCATCGCATCGACGGCGGGTCATGACCGACACCGGTTTGAGAATTGGCACGGCGGGCTGGAACGTATCGTCGCGCACGGTCACCGTCGCACCGGGCGGCAGCCATCTCGAACGCTACGCGCGGCATTTCAATGCGGTCGAAATCAATTCGTCGTTTCATAGGCCGCATCAGCGCAAGACCTACGAACGCTGGGCTGACGCGACGCCGCCCGATTTTCGGTTTTCGGTGAAGGTGCCGAAGGCGATCACCCACGACCAGCGTTTCGTGGATTGCGACGCGTTGCTCGATCGTTTCGCGGCCGAGGTGACGGGTCTCGGCGACAAACTCGCCATCTTGCTGGTTCAACTTCCGCCGAAATTCGCATTCGATGACAACATCGCTGGGCAATTCTTTCGCGATCTGCGCGCTCGGTTGCCGACGCCGGTTGCGTTAGAACCGCGTCATGCGAGTTGGTTCGCGCCCGATGCCGATGCGTTTCTCAAGCAGCACAATATTGCGCGCGTCGCTGCCGATCCGGCGCGGATCGACGGCGCCGCCGATCCCGGCGGTGCATCGGGCTTCGCTTATTTCCGCTGGCATGGGTCGCCGCGCATCTATTATTCGGACTATGACGACGCTGCCTTGACGTCGCTCGCCGCGCGCCTTGCCGATTTGCAGAAACGCAAAATGCCGGCATGGTGCATATTCGACAACACCGCTTCGAGCGCGGCGCTCGGCAACGCCTTGACGCTTCGGAATATGTTAGCGCCGTGAGCCGCGTGCTTCACAACTCCCGCGCCAGTTTCGCGACCATCTCCAGCATGGCGCGATGCTCCTGCGGCCCGAGCACGTCGATCAACCGCGCCTCGTGCTTATCCGCGACCAGCTTCTTGGCCCGCGCCAGCGTGGTGCGACCCTTGTCGGTCAGCGTTAGGACATGAGATCGGCGGTCGTTGGGCGACCGCGAGCGCGTACACAGCCCACGACTTTCGAGAGCATCGAGCATCGCCACGAAGTTCGGCCTGAGAATTCCGAGCGTGTTGGCGATCTCGGTCTGATTGCGGCCGGGATTGCGATCGAGCAGCAGCAACACGGAGAACTGCGCGGGCGTCAGCTTGACCGGCGCGACGCATCGTAGAAAGTCTTCGAAGATCTTCAACTGCGCGCGCTTCAGCGAATAGCCGAGCAATTCGCCGAGTTCGCCGAGATCGAGCGCCTCGACCGCAACGACGCCGTCCACGCCGGACGAGAGGCGCCGAGCCGGAGCTGCGTCTTTTTTTCGCGGCGGCTGGGACGCTTTCTCCACGGCAATTCCGATTCGTTCAAACAAAGATCGCGGAGCTTGCACAATCCCGATAGTTTCCGGGAGTGGGCCGCATGCAACGGCCTTGAGATTATATTTTATAATTGTTATGAGACATATCAAATAGCGGCGGCAGATATCAACTGTTGTTTGAGGCTGGTCGGCCGGACCATTCATCCGCAGGGCCGGCGCGCGAGGGGAGCGTCCGGTTTTGAATACGACGATTCTGCTGTTCTTGCTTCAGGACGGCATCACCAACGGCGCGGTCTACGCGCTGCTCGGCCTCGCGCTGGTTCTGGTGTTCGCCGTAACGCGCGTGATCCTCATTCCGCAGGGCGAGTTCATCACCTTCGGCGCGTTGACTTACGCGACCCTCTCAGCCGGCAACATACCGGGGACCGCGAAGCTCGCCCTGGCGATGGGCGTGGTCGCATTCGTCTTCGACATCTTCACCGCGCGCAAATCGCTGCGAGCCAACCTCGTTATCCGTTCGGCCTTGTTGAATATCGCCCTGCCGCTGGCCATCCTGGGTCTGACCATCGCGCTTGCCGGCAAGACCACGCCGATCGCCATCAACATCGCGCTGTCGCTGCTCATCACCGCCGCCATCGGGCTCTATCTCTACCGCATCGCGTTCCAGCCGCTCGCGCATACGTCGGTTCTGGTGCTGTTGATCGCATCCGTCGGCGCGCATCTCGCGCTGCAAGGGTTCGGCCTCGTGTTCTTCGGCGCGGAAGGACTGCGCGGCCCGACGATCTCCGACGCCGCTGTGACCATCGGCCCGCTGCGCTTCACCGGCCAAAGCATCGCGGTTTATCTCATCACCATCGCGCTAATTGTCGGGCTGTGGCTGTTCTTCGGATACACGCTCTACGGCAAGGCTCTGCGCGCCACCGCCGTGAACCGGCTCGGCGCGCGGCTGGTCGGCATCCGCACGACGCTCTCGGGACAGATCGCCTTTCTGTTGGCATCGATCATCGGCGCGATCTCCGGCATCCTGATCATCCCGATAACGACGCTGTATTACGACACGGGCTTTTTGATCGGGCTGAAAGGCTTCATCGCCGCGATCATCGGCGGCCTCGTCAGCTATCCGCTGACGGCCGTCGCGGCCTTGGTCGTCGGCACGGTCGAGGCGTTCTCGTCGTTCTACGCGAGCAACTTCAAGGAGGTCATCGTCTTCACGCTGATCCTGCCGGTCCTGGTGCTGCGCTCGCTCGCCGCCCCCGCCGTCGAAGAAGAAAAGGATTGAGCGCGATGACGCAGCGCCTCCCCATTCTTCTGTTTGCGCTTGTGATGGCCGCAATCCCGTTCGTGCCGGGCGTGCCGCCGTTCTGGATCGTGCTGCTCGACAATATCGGCCTCGCGGCTTTGGTCGCGATGGGCTTGGTCCTGCTCACCGGCGTCGGAGGTTTGACCTCGTTCGGACAGGCCGCGTTTTGCGGCTTCGGCGCTTACACCACCGCCGTGCTGACCACGACTTACGGCTTGTCGCCATGGCTCACGCTGCCGCTGTCGCTGCTCGTCGCAGGTTCTGCTGCCGTGTTGCTCGGCTTGGTCACGGTCAGGCTATCCGGCCATTACCTGCCGCTCGGCACCATCGCCTGGGGCATCAGCCTTTATTACCTCTTCGGCAAGCTGGAATTCCTCGGCCGCAACGACGGCATCTCCGGCATTCCGCCGCTGTCGCTCGGCTCGCTGCGCATGCTCGATCCGGGCACGATCTATTTCGTGATCTGGTTCTTCGTCATCCTCTGCGCGCTGCTGTCGATGAACCTGCTGGATTCCCGCACCGGCCGCGCGATCCGCGCATTGCGCCGCGGCCATATCGCAGCGGAAGCCTTCGGCGTGCAGACAGCACGCGCGAAACTGCTGGTCTTCATCTACGCAGCGGTGCTGGCCGGCCTCTCCGGCTGGCTCTATGCGCATTTCCAACGCGCGGCGAATCCGACGCCGTTCGGCCCGCAAGCCGGCATCGAGTATCTGTTCATCGCCGTGGTCGGCGGTGCTGGTTACGTCTGGGGCGGCGTGCTCGGCGCGGGCATCGTCATCATCCTCAAGGAAGTTTTACAGAGCTATCTGCCGATGCTGTTCGGTGGCCAGGGCCAGCTCGAACTGATCGTGTTCGGTGTTCTGCTCGTCGTGCTGTTGCAGATCGCGCCCACCGGCGTCTGGCCGCTGTTGATGTCGATGATCCCGCGGGCAAAGCGCGAGCGACCCGACACGACGCTGACGCTGCCGGCACGGTCGCCGCAGGCTGCCGTCGATGGACCGTTGCTCCAGGTAAAATCCGCGCGCAAGCAATTCGGCGGCGTCATCGCCGTCAACGACGTGTCGTTCGATGTCGGCACCAGCGAGATCGTCGCTCTAATCGGGCCGAACGGCGCCGGAAAAAGTACGACCTTCAATCTCATCACGGGCGTTCTGCATGCGTCGGGCGGCAACGTCGCCATGCGTGGCCGCGATCTCGGCAACGCGCCGCCGCAACGGATCGTCGGTCTCGGTATCGCGCGAACCTTCCAGCATGTGAAGCTGGTGCCCGACATGACGGTGCTGGAGAACGTCGCGATCGGCGCTCATCTGCGCGGCCATGCCGGCGCGATCGCGTCGATGCTGCGGCTCGACCGCATCGACGAAGCGAAGCTTCTTGCCGAAGCGACGCGACAGATCGACCGCGTCGGGTTGAGCGATCAGATCGACCAGTTGGCGGGCAGTTTGTCGCTCGGCCAGCAGCGCATCGTCGAGATCGCGCGCGCGTTGTGCGTCGATCCCTCGCTGTTGCTGCTGGACGAGCCCGCCGCCGGGTTGCGTCATATGGAAAAGCAGCGCCTCGCGGGGCTTCTGCGTCAGTTGAAAGACGGCGGCATGTCGGTGTTGCTGGTCGAGCATGACATGGGCTTCGTGATGGACCTCGCCGACCGCATCGTGGTGCTCGATTTCGGCACCAAAATCGCCGAAGGCACGCCGGCGCAGATCAAGGCCAATCCCGACGTCATCAAGGCCTATCTGGGAGCGGCGGCATGACAACGTTGTTGTCGGTATCGGACGCACACATTTCCTACGGCAAGGTCGAAGCCGTGCGTGCCGTCTCGCTCGATGTGCGCGCCGACGAGATCGTGACCATCATCGGTGCCAACGGCGCCGGCAAGACGACGCTCCTCAACGCGATCATGGGCGTGCTGCCGCTGCAAGGCGTCGTGACGTTCGCCGGACAAGAGATCACCCGACTCGACATCGAGGACCGCGTCGCCGCCGGGCTGTCGCTGGTGCCGGAGCATCGCGAGTTGTTCGCGACCATGAGCGTCGAAGACAATCTGCAACTCGGCGCGTTCAGAATTTCCAAAGCGAAAGCCGCGACCGCCTTCGAGCGCGTCTTCACGTTGTTTCCGAAGCTGAAAGAGCGCCGCAAGCAGCTTGCCGGCACGATGTCCGGCGGCGAACAACAGATGCTGGCGATGGGCCGCGCGCTGATGGGCGAGCCGAAACTGCTGATGCTCGACGAGCCGTCGTTAGGCCTCGCGCCGATCATCGTCGCGGATATTTTTCGCACGGTGTCCGAATTGAAGGCCGCCGGCGTCTCGGTGTTGCTGGTCGAGCAGAATGCGCAGGCCGCGCTGAAGATCGCCGACCGGGCATATGTGATGGAATTGGGCGAGTTCATCCTGAACGGCGACGCCTCCGACATCGCCGGCAACCAGCGCGTCGTCGCGAGTTATCTCGGGTTCCAGCACGAGGGTGCGAGCGGGGTTTGACTAACATCACCGTCATTGCGAGGAGCGTCGTTTCTTGTCTTCAAGAAGCGACCGCGACGAAGCAATCCAGTCTTTTTCGTAGCCTTCTGGATTGCTTCGCTTCGCAGAATTTGGCATTGGCCAAATTCACGCTTGCTCGCAATGACGACGACAGCAATCACCCCGCTCTCGCCGCCTTCGCGCGATACTGCAAATGCACGGCACACGAACAGCCAGGCGGATGGTTCGCCACATCGTTCGCGGGCGCGGACGGCGGCGCGTCGGCCTTGCGCGCCGACACCGGATCGCTGTTCGGAATGTAATTCAGCACGGGGGCCAGCCAGCGCTCGCACTCCGCGACGGACCAGCCTTTGCGCGCGGCGTAGTCCTCGACCTGATCGCGCTCGATCTTGCCGACGCCGAAATAATACGACTGCGGATGACCGAAATAGAGCCCCGACACCGACGAGCCCGGCCACATCGCGTAGCTCTCGGTCAGCTTGACGCCGGCGGTCTTTTCCGCGTCGAGCAGCGCGAACAGCGTCGCCTTCTCGGTGTGGTCGGGCTGCGCCGGATAGCCCGGTGCGGGACGGATGCCCTGATATTGTTCGAGGATGAGCTGATCCGGCGCCAGCGTCTCGTCCGGCGCGTAACCCCAGAATTCGCGGCGCACGCGGGCATGCATCCGCTCCGCAAAGGCTTCCGCCAGACGATCCGCCAGGGCCTTGCACAGGATCGAGGAATAATCGTCATTGGCATTCTTGAAGCGGTCGGCGACCACGTCCTCGCCGATCCCGGCGGTGACCACGAAGGCGCCGATATAATCCGGCACGCGTGATGCGGCCGGGGCGATGAAATCCGACAGCGCCGAATTGAAGCGGCCTTCGCGCTTCTCCAGCTGCTGGCGCAGCGTGTGGAAGGTTGCGATCTCGGTTTTGCGGCTGTCGTCGGCGTACACCTTGATGTCGTCGCCTTGCGCATTGGCCGGCCAGAACCCGATGGTGGCGCGCGCGGTGAACCATTTCTCCTTGACGATCAGGTCGAGCATCTTGCGCGCGTCGTCATAGAGCG
>JANMAN010000775.1:0-2684 GCA_031359885.1 Tardiphaga sp.
CCTTCGCATCGACCGTAATCTTCCGCGAAAGATCGCCGCGCGCCACGGCTGTGGTCACCGTCGCGATATTGCGGACCTGTTCGGTGAGATTGGTCGCCATCGCGTTGACGGAGTCGGTCAGATCCTTCCAGGTGCCGGCCACTCCGGGCACCACGGCCTGGCCGCCCAGACTGCCGTCGGTGCCGACCTCGCGGGCCATGCGCGTCACTTCGGATGCGAACGATCGCAACTGGTCCACCATTGTATTGATGGCTTCCTTGAGCTGCAGAATTTCGCCGCGCACGTCGACGGTGATCTTTTTCGACAGATCGCCGTTCGCGACAGCGATCGTCACGTCTGCGATGTTCCGCACTTGCGCGGTGAGATTTCCGGCCATCTGGTTGACGGACTCGGTCAGCTCTTTCCAAACACCTAGAACACCTTTGACCTGCGCCTGACCGCCGAGCTTACCTTCGGTGCCGACCTCGCGCGCCACGCGCGTCACTTCGGACGTAAAGACCGTGAGCTGCTCGATCATCGTATTCACGAGATTCGCGGAGCGAAGGAATTCCCCTCGAAGCGGGCGACCGTCCACCACGATATCCATCGATTGCCCGAGATCGCCTTTCGCGACCGCGCCGATCGTTCGCGCCACTTCGGTCGTCGGCCGCACCAGATCGTCCAGCAGCGTGTTGATGGAGTCGACCTGCTCCGCCCATCCGCCGACCGCACCCGGCAGCGACATGCGTTGCTTGAGCCGGCCCTCTTTTCCAACGATCTCGCTCAAGCGGGCGATCTCGCCGGAGATCCGACCCTCATAAGCAAGGCTTTGATTGAAAGCTTCGGCGATTTGTCCGTCAGTCCCGAGCCAGTCTGTCGGCAACCGTACAGAGAAGTCTCCATTCCGAAACGCAACGACCGCCTTCAATATCTGGCGGGAACGATCCATCGCTGCGACGGCATCGAAATTGCCGACGTCGATCCCGGACTGTGGTGCTGGCACTTTGCGTTTACGGGTGGTGATGACGTCACTGTCGGTCATGGATCGATCCAGTTTGATAGTCAGACTGAGTATTACATTGATACCTTTGGAACTTTCGTCGCTAACCACCCGATGAAAGGTACCGTGGAATAAATTATCGGGGAGGTGCTCTGACTTCAATGTCAAAACATCCGTTCACGTCACCGATTTCAAAACCTTGGCTGACGGAATCTAAGTGTTCGAAGACGACCGCGTATTAGAAGTTGCAGCAAGGCTCGACGCCGTATGTCGAGTGAATTTTTGGATCGAACTCGGCTACTTTTCATATGCATAGACTCGAGACGCGCCCGTCGCGCAAGATCAATTGCATTTTGCATCGCAGCACTTCGGTCGATGCTTGCAGGCGATGATTTGGTTGTTCACGAACCAGACAGGTATGCCAGGATAGACGATGAGCGTTTTATGATTTCGTGACCTGCTGTTTCGACAACAAGGCAAAGGCATTTTGAAAACTTCAATTAAAGCTCAGGGATCTGATCAACTAATCTCGCTCCTTATTGTTGTGGCGAAAATGCTGATTGCAGCTTTTATCGTCGCCACGATCTATTTCGGACGCGAGATATTCGTGCCGCTTGCGCTTGCCATTCTGCTCAGCTTTGTCCTAGCTCCACTGGCAGAGCTTCTTCAGCGGATTCACATCCCGCGGAGCTTAGCCGTCATCAGCGTTGTGCTGATTACCTTTGGACTTTTGTTTGCGATAGGTAGCCTTTTGGCTGCACAGACCTCGCAACTCGCCGGTGATTTGCCGCGCTACCAATCAACACTCAGCGACAAAATTCACGATTTTCGGAATTCGACTGCCGGACGGAATACGCTGGAGCGAGCATCCGGCATGCTTAAACAGCTCAACAAAGAACTCGATAAACCTGAAGATGCGCCTGCCATACCCGCGCGGCCGACCTCCAACAATGCAAAACCAGACGATGCGGTCCGACCCATGCCGGTCGAGGTTCGGCAGCCTGATCCGGGTGCACTGGAGAATCTGCGGCGCTTGATCTCACCACTCTTGCATCCGCTTGCGACGACTGGGATCACTTTGATTTTTGCGGTGTTCATCCTGTTGCAGCGAGAAGATCTTCGTAATCGATTGATCCGCTTGGCGGGATCGCATGATTTGCAAAGGACCACCGCCGCGATCGACGACGGCGCGAGACGATTAAGCCGGTTGTTTTTGACGCAACTGATCGTTAACGCAATCTTCGGGGTCGTCATCGGACTTGGACTCTGGGCGATCGGCATCCCCAGTGCCGTCGTGTGGGGCATACTCGCAGGTGTTCTGCGGTTCGTCCCTTATATCGGCGCCGTCGTCGCTGCCGCGTTTCCGCTCGTGCTCGCTGTTGCTGTCGATCCAGGTTGGTCGATGCTCATCTGGACCGCAGCGCTCTTTATTATCGTCGAGCCTCTGGTCGGCCATGTCATCGAGCCCATGGTCTATGGGCATACGACTGGGCTGTCGCCGATCGCGGTGATCGTGTCGGCGACATTCTGGACGGCGCTCTGGGGTCCGATCGGGTTGATCCTCGCAACACCGTTGACCGTATGTCTGGTCGTGCTCGGACGTCACGTCGAGCAATTGGAGTTTCTCGACGTGATGTTTGGCGATCGGCCAGCTCTTACGCCACCAGAAATTTTTTATCAGCGAATGCTTGCGAACGATCCATCT
>JANMAN010000025.1:0-3158 GCA_031359885.1 Tardiphaga sp.
TTTCGCCAGATGTTGCGACAGCGCGGATTGGCTGAGCTTGACGGCGTCGGCCAGATCGCCCGCCGTCATCTCGCCGCGGGTCGCGAGGTGGCACAGGATCAACAATCGCTTCTCGTTGCCGAGCAGCTTCAACAGGCCGGCCCTGCCGCCGGCCTGTTGAAGCTACTCGGCAACGAGAAGCGGTTGTTGATCCTATGCCACCTCGCGACCCGCGGCGAGATGACGGCGGGCGATTTGGCCGACGCCGTCAAGCTCAGCCAATCCGCGCTGTCGCAGCATCTGGCGAAATTGCGCGCCGACGACATCGTCGCCTTCCGCCGGGCGTCGCAGACCATCCACTACCGCGTCGCCGACAAGAGCGCGCTCCGGGTGCTGACCCTGCTGAGGGACATCTATGGCGGCGCGGTCGCCTGACCCACGTTCGTTATAAAGAGCAATGCCCATGACCGCCGCTGTCGAGATTCACGACGACGCCCGCGCGAGATCCAACGTCCTCCGGCTCGCGGCGGCGCAGGCGCTGACCGGCGCCAACGCGGCGGTGATCTTCGCAACGGGCTCGATCATCGGTGCGACGATGGCGCCGGACATCTCGCTCGCGACCGTTCCGCTGTCGGTCTATGCGGTGGGATTGGCCTGCGGCACGTTGCCGACGGGCGCAATCTCGCGCGCCTATGGCCGCCGCACGGCCTTCATCATCGGCACCTTTTGCGGATTTCTGACCGGCGTCATCGCGGCGGTCGCGATCCTGTGGGGATCGTTCGCGCTGTTCTGCGTGGCGACGTTCTTCGGCGGGCTCTATGCCGCGGTGTCGCAATCCTATCGTTTCGCCGCGGCCGACGGGGCCAGCGCCGCCTATCGCCCCAAGGCCGTCTCGTGGGTGATGGCGGGCGGCGTGTTCGCAGGCGTGCTCGGCCCGCAGCTCGTGCAATGGACGATGGATATCTGGCCACCCTATCTGTTCGCGGCGAGCTTCGCAGCGCAGGCCGTGGTCGCACTGATCGCGATGGCCGTATTGGCCGGCGTCGATGCGCCGAAGCCCGCGCCGGCTGATCTCGCCGGCGGGCGACCGCTGATGCAGATCGCGCGCGAGCCGCGCTTCATCGCGGCGGCTTTGTGCGGTGTCGTCTCCTATTCGCTGATGAACCTGGTCATGACATCCGCGCCGCTAGCGATGAAGATGTGCGGCCTTGGCATCGCGGATTCCAATTTCGGCATTCAGTGGCACGTCGTGGCTATGTTCGGCCCAAGCTTCATTACGGGATCGTTGATCGCGCGGTTCGGTGCGCCGACGATCGTCGCGGTCGGCTTGGTGCTGGAAGCGGTCGCCGCGATGATCGGGTTGTCGGGCATCACGGCGATGCATTTTTGGGCCAATCTGATCGTGCTCGGCGTCGGCTGGAATTTCGGCTTCATCGGCGCGTCGGCTTTGGTGCTCGACACTCACCGGCCGAACGAGCGCAACAAGGTGCAGGCGTTCAACGATTTTCTGGTGTTCGGCGTGATGGCGATCGGGTCGTTCTCGTCCGGCCAATTGCTGGCGAGTTACGGATGGTCGGCGGTCAACATCGTGGTGTTTCCGCCCGTGGTGCTTGCGCTTGTCGTGCTGGGCCTCGGCGCGCTGGCACGACGGCGCGTGGCGATTTAACAAAGCCGAAGCCTGGAAGAGCGCAGCGACATCCGGGATTGCGAGGGACGACTTATGGTTCCCGGATTTCGCGTCCGCCTTCGCCAAGCGGCGTCGGCGAAAGCTCATCCGGGCTACAGCAGCAAGTGCAGCGCTCAATCCACCTCGGCGGTCTCGAAGCGTTCGCGCGGCCAGCTAATGCTCACGACGGCTCCGTGATCCGGGAAGGTCCGGTTGGTGAACGCGACCTTCGCTCCGGTGCGTTCCAGCAGCGTCCGCGCGATGAAGACGCCGAGCCCCAGCCCGCGATGCTGGCCCTGCCCGTCGTCGGCGCGACGGCGCGACAAATAAGGCTCGCCGATCCGTTTCAAAATATCCGGCGGAATGCCGGGACCATCGTCGGAGATCACGATCTCCACGGTCTCGGCGTTCCACCACGCATTGACCTCGACGGTGCCATGCGCGAAATCGACCGCGTTTTCCATGATGTTGCCGATGCCGTAGAGCACCGCCGGGTTGCGCATCCCCACGGGCTCGGTCACGGCCGCGACCGCGATGCGGATTTTGATCGCGATGCCGAAATCGCGATGGGGGGCGACAGCCTCCTCGATCAGCGTCGAGATCGGCATGCGGTCGAACGGCGCCCCCGACGACGACAGTTGCGTGATCTTGGCCAGGATGTCGCGGCAGCGCTGCGCTTGTTCGCGCACGGTCTTGATGTCGTCGGTAAGCGGACTGTCCGGCGGCGTGGTTTTCTCAAGTTCGCGCGAGATCAGAAAGATCGTCGACAGTGGCGTTCCCAATTCATGGGCCGCGGCGGCAGCGAGCCCATCGATCTGGGTGAGATGCTGCTCGCGGGTCAGCACCAACTCGGTCGCCGCCAACGCATCCGACAGCTTGCGGGCTTCCTCGGTGACTTGAAACGCATAGAGGCTGGTGACGCCGATCGCGAGCAGGATCGAAAGCCAGACGCCGACCATGTAGATCGGCGGCAGCACCAGCGGATCGGCATTGTCCCATGGCAGCGGCAGATGAAAAAAGCCGAGCACCGTGGCGCAGGCGGCCGCGAAGATCGCGAGCCAGACCGTGAATTTGGTCGGCAGCGCCGTCGCCGAAATCAGCACCGGCGCGAGAAATAGGAACGAGAATGGATTTTGCAAACCGCCGGTGAAAAACAACAGCGCCGCGAGTTCGGCGATGTTGAGCGCCAGCAACGCGCCGGCGGCCAACGGGTCCAGCCGATGGACGGGGTTGAACGCCGATTGAAGGACGAGATTGACGGCGGCCGACAGTGCGATGATGACCACGCAAGGCACCAGCGGCACTTCGAAATCGAGCCCCTGCTGGACGATGAAGATGGCGGCAAGCTGACCCAGCGCAGCTAGCCAGCGCAGCCGCAGGATGGTGTCCAGACGGACATAGCGGCGCGGATGGCGAAAGTCGGACGAGGCGGCGATGTCGGTCATGACACGACTTTAACAATGCGCGGGCGCGATCACAAACCATCGCATCGTGACTTGCACCGTCGTCGGGC
>JANMAN010000093.1:0-1857 GCA_031359885.1 Tardiphaga sp.
AGATTCCAGAATTCGCCGGCACGGCGCGGGTGATGGCAATCGCATGGACCGCGACCAAACTCGGCCGCGCCACGACCGATGTCGTCGTGCGCGACCCGGTCGTGCTGACGACGACGCTGCCTCGGTTTCTCTTGAGCGGCGATCGCGGCACGATGAGCTTCGACCTCGACAATGTCGAAGGCGAAGCCGGCGATTATTCGGTCGCCGTGAAAGCGACCGGCCCGGTGAAGCTGGCCGGCAATCCCGTGACGACGCTCAAGCTCGCAGCGAAGCAGCGCGTCTCGAGCATGTTGCCGATCGAAGCTGCGGGGTCGGGCGCCGCTCAACTCGACGTCGACATCAAGGGCCCGAACGGGCTAACGCTGGCGCGGCATTACGATTTGAACGTGAAAGCGCCGACGCAGATTTTGGCGCGGCGCGTGGTCCGCACCTTGGCGAAGGGCGAGAGCCTGACGCTCACGTCGGACATGTTCTCCGACCTCGTGCCTGGCACCGGCGGCGTGTCGCTCTCGGTTGGCCTCTCGACCGCGCTCGACGCCGCGTCGATCCTGAAGGCGCTGGATCGTTACCCGTTCGGCTGCACCGAGCAGATCACCAGCCGGGCGATGCCACTATTGTACGTCAACGATCTTTCCGCCGGCGCGCATCTGGCGATGGACACATCCGTCGATCAGCGCATCAAAGAGTCGATCGATCGGCTGTTAGCGCGGCAAGGCTCGAACGGATCGTTCGGGCTTTGGTCGGCGGGGGGCGACGACCCCTGGCTCGACTCCTACGTCACGGATTTTCTGACGCGCGCGCGCGAAAAGGGCTTCGCCGTGCCGGACGCGCTGTTTCGCACAGCGCTCGATCGCATCCGCAACAGCGTCGTCAATGGCGAGGAGCCGGAAAAAGGCGACGGCGGCCGCAACCTCGCATACGGGCTGTATGTGTTGGCGAAAAACGGCACCGCACCGATCGGCGATCTGCGGTATCTCGCCGACACGAAACTGTCCAACATCGCGACGCCGATCGCCAAGGCGCAACTCGCGGCAGCACTGGCACTCGTCGGCGACAAGGCGCGCGCCGAGCGGGTCTATGCATCCGCGCTCGACAGCCTCGCGCCGAAGCCGGTCATCGCATTCGGCCGCAACGATTACGGATCGGCACTGCGGGACGCGGCGGCGTTGGTGTCGCTCGCCAGCGAAGGCAGCGCGCCGCGGGCGACGCTGACCACGGCCGTGCAACGCGTCGAAGCCGCGCGCGGGCTGACGCCCTTCACCTCGACGCAGGAGAACGCGTGGTTGGTGCTGGCCGCTCGCGCACTTGCGAAAGAAAGCAATACGCTCGCCATCGATATCGATAATGCGGTCGTCAAAGCGGCGGTCAACCGCAGCTACAAAGCGACCGACATGGTCAACAAGCCGGTGCGCATCGGCAATGCCGGCGACACGCCGGTGCAGACGGTGATCTCGGTGACGGGCGCGCCGCTGGTGCCCGAGCCCGCCGCATCGAACGGCTTCAAGATCGAACGCAATTACTTCGCGCTCGACGGCACGCCCGCCGACATCGCGAAGGCCAAGCAGAACGATCGCTGTGCTGTGGTTTTGAAAATCACGGAAGCCAAACCTGAATACGGGCATGTGATGGTCGCCGATTATCTTCCGGCCGGATTCGAGATCGACAATCCGAAACTCGTGTCGTCCGGCGACAGCGGCACGCTCGATTGGATCGAAGACGGCGTCGAGGCCGTCAACACCGAATTCCGCGACGATCGGTTCAACGCCGCGATCGATCGCAAAGCCAATGATAAAGCTGTTTTCACCGTCGCCTATGTCGTGCGCGCGGTGTCGCCCGGCCGTTACGTGTTGCCGCAAG
>JANMAN010000200.1:0-11085 GCA_031359885.1 Tardiphaga sp.
AGGTCGGCGTGTTGAAACGCTTGCGTGGCACGCCGATCATCCGCCACAGCGAAGCGTTCGCAATGCGCTACAACCCGGAGCCGCCGTACAACATTTTGTCGAACACCGAGCTCAGCTTTGCCGATCTGCAACGCATCAGCCGCTTCGCCCGGTTCTGGGATTTGATCGGCAATTCAGGACGTTTTACCCACACGTTGCCGCTGGTGTTGCAGGAACTTCCGGTGAGTGCGTTCCAGCGCTTCCTCGGGCTTGCTGACTGGCTATACGCCGACACCGGCGCGACGCATCAGATCGCGCTGGAGCGGTTGTTTGATCTGGTCTATCGCTGGCTCGTTAGCGATGGCGGAATCGCGCTGGAATCAGCACAGCAAGCCATTCTTGCCGATTACCAAAAGAGCGGATCGAAAGGGCGACTGTCGTTCATGCAGCGTGGCTTGACGGTTTCTGATGGCCTCGCTGCCCATCGGAGCGCCACGCCAGCACGCCAGCGACGGCCGACAGCCCGAAGATCGTCGTCCACGCCGGGCCGAACAGCCAGTCCGGCGGCTGCCAGGACGGCTTCTTAAGCGCCTGATACCACGGCCCGATGTCGGTCAGCGAGCCGCCGAGAAATCCGATGAAGGTGGCAGCCGCCGCGGCGATCGCGATCGGCTTCCAGATGGGTCCGCGTGTTGTCACGCGGATGCCAGCCCCGTCATATGGGCGAGATTCTTGAAGAAGATTTTGACATGCGCGATCGGCTTTTTGCGCACCAATTGCTTGTTCATGTAGGCATCCCAGGTCAGCTTCTGCACGTCGCGGTCGCGGCAGATGCTCACGAAGCGTTCGCGACGCTTGTCATTGGAATACCAGTACCACTGCATGATGCCAAGGATGCGGAACACCATGCCGTGCATCTTCATGAAGCGTTTGCGCGCGCTGCGCAGCGCTTTGGCGTCGCCGGTTTCGAGAAACAGATCGACCGCTTCCGCCGACAGCCGCCCGCCGATCATCGCGTAATAGATGCCCTCTCCCGAGGCCGGCGCGACCACGCCGGCGGCATCGCCCGCCAAGAGAACGCTCTTGCCGTCGTCCCAGCGCGGCAGCGGATGAAGCGGGATCGGCGCGCCTTCCTTGCGGATGGTTTCGACCTCGCCGAGCCCCGCCGCGGCGCGCAGTTCGCCGACCGAGTCGCGCAGCGAAAATCCTTTATGCGCGGAGCCGGTGCCGACGCTGACGGTGTCGCCATGCGGAAACACCCAGCCGTAGAAATCCGGCGAAACCGTCCCGCGATAATAGACGTCGCAGCGCTTGCCGTCGAAATTGGTTTCCGCCGGCGGCGCTTTCACGATCTCATGATAGGCGAACACGAAGGGCAGCCGGTCCGCGCCAGGCAGACACTGCTTGGCGACGGCCGACAGCGCGCCGTCCGCGCCGATCAGCGCCCGGGTGCGGACGCTGGTTTCGACGGTGCCGCCCTCGCCGGTGCGGCTCTCGAAATGCACGATGGTGACGCCCTGCGCGTCGCGCGTGAACCGTTTGAACGTGCCGACGCGGCGTTCGGCACCAGCATCGGCGGCGCGCACCCGCAGCCATTCGTCGAATTCGTGCCGATCGACCATGCCGACATAACCGCCGTCGATCGGCATATCGACCTGCACGTCGGACGGCGAAAACATCCGCGCGCAATTCACGCGCGCCACGATCATGTGATCGGGAATGTCGAAATCCTTGATGAGGCGCGGCGGGATCGCGCCGCCGCACGGCTTGATGCGCCCGGCGCGGTCGAGCAACAACACGCGGCGGCCGAGCTGCGCGAGATCATGCGCCGCCGTCGCACCGGACGGCCCGCCGCCGACCACGACCACATCATAAAGTCCGGAATTGTCCGTCATCATCATCCTCCCACTGTCGCAAGGCGTCCGATTTTCTGGTGTTCTTCGTCACGTGTCGTGTCACGCGCGGGCGCGCGATGCACCCATACAGCCATGATCGCGGCGACCACGAACAGAGCCGCTTCAGCCGCGAACGTCGCGGCGTAAGACAACACCGGCGAGGTCAGCACCGCACGCGCGAAATCGCTGGCGAGCGTGCCGAGAAAACCACCGGTGCCGAATGCGATCGCTTGCGCGGCGCCCCATAATCCCATGCGCACGCCTTCGCGCTTCTCGCCGCCGGTGCTGACCAGCGCCATCATCGAGCCGATCGCGGCCACCGCATAAGCGCCGTTGCAGACGCCGAGCATGAACACGGTTTCGCGCAGCGGCCATGACGGCCCGACCAATGACGCCGCCGCGAGCGCGGCAAGCGCCAGCGCCGAGGTCGCGCAGCCGACGATGGTCCAATTCTGCAGATGGCCGCGCGAGCGTGGGTAGATGAAGCCGATCAGCGGCACCAGCGCCATGCCGAGCAGCGTCCCGGCATGTTGCAGGCCGGAGAGCTTCGTCGTTTCGCCCGGCGAATAGCCGAACACCACGCCGGCGAAAGGCTCGAGGATCAGATCCTGCGCCGAGTAAGCCAGCATCGAGACGAACACGAAGATCGCGAAACGTCGTGCCTGCGGCTCGCGCCACACGTCGGCGATGGCGTCGCGGAACGACGATTGCTGCACGCTTGCAGGCGTCGCCGCCACGGTTGCGCTGCGGCCTTCGATGCCCCAGACGCCGATCAACGTCAGTATCATCGCGATGATCGATACGCCGCCCGACACCATGACGAGGCGTTGCGGAGAGAACGGATCGAGCAGATGGCCTGCGACGCCCGTCGTCACGATGAAACCCACGATCATCATCACCCACACGATGGTAGCCGCGGCCGCGCGGCGCTTGTCGTCGGTGCGCTTGGCGAGCAAAACCAGAAGCGACGTGCCGGCCGCGCCGACGCCGCCGCCGATCAGCATGAAGGCGACGACGGCGAGCGCGATGCCGAAGGCCGGCTGCGTCGCCATCCACGCCGTTGCGACCGCCGCGAGAAATCCGCCGGCCGCCAAAACCGCGATGCCGCCGATGATCCACGGCGTCCGCCGCGCGCCCTTATCAGAGCCGTGGCCCCAGGCCGGGCGAAACACCTGCAATGCATAATGGATCGCGACCAGCGCGCCCGGCAGCATCGCCGGCATCGCCAATTCGACGACCATCACGCGGTTCAGCGTGGATGTCGTCAGCACCACGATCGCGCCGAGACCGGTTTGGACGAGACCCAACCGAAAAATGCCGAACCACGAGAGCGGCGTCATCGACATTGGCGTCATCGACAATCGTGTCATGCTCATAGGCCTCCCGCGCGGATCGCAGCGAGTGCGAAGGCCGCGATCAGCATGCCCGAGACGTAGGCGCTGATGCCCGTGCCGTTGTACCACGGCGCGCGCTCGCGCGGACTCTTGAGAAAATGCGCCATGAAAAACACCTGCGCGATCGTCAGCACTCCGATCGCAATGGCATAATACGGCCGGTCCCACGCCAGCAGCAAGCCGACGACGACGATCTGCGGCGCCAGCATCACGAGGCAGGCAAAGCGCGCCGCGCGCTCGACGCCGAGAATGACCGGCAACGAGTCGATGCCCATCGCCTTGTCACCTTCGACAGATTTGAAATCGTTCAGTGTCATGATGCCGTGCGCGCCGACGCTGTACAAAAGCGCGATGGTGACGATGCGCCAATCCGGCGACGTCGCGGTCATGATCGCGGCGCCCGTGAACCACGGCAGGCCCTCGTAGCAGAGCCCGCAGGCCGCATTGCCCCACCAGCCGTTCTGCTTCATGCGGATCGGCGGCGCGCTGTAGGCCCACGCCAGCACGAGGCCGACGATCGCCGCAACGAAGCCCCAGGTGCCGAGGCTCAAGGCGAGCAGCAGCGACAAAATCGTCCAGCCGATCGCGATATAGAGGCCCCATCGACCGGGAATGCGGCCGGACGGGATCGGACGGTTGGGTTCGTTGATCGCATCGACGTGGCGATCGTACCAGTCGTTGACCGCCTGGCTGGTGCCGCACACCATCGGCCCCGCGAGCACGACGCCCGCGACGATCAGCGGCCACTTTCCGTCCGTCGAAACGCCCGACGACACCACGCCGCAGCCGAGCGCCCACATCGGCGGAAACCAGGTGATCGGTTTCAGCAATTCGAGCACGACAGCGGGCTGTGGGGTGGTCGGCAGTGTTCTATCCATCGTCCGTCTCGCCTTCGACGGCATGTTCGGCAAGGCCGAACCGCCGCAATTTCACATACAGACTCTGGCGACTGAGCCCGAGCATCTCGGCGGCCGAGGCGCGGTTGTCGCCGGTCAATTCGAGCGCCGCCTCGATCGAGAGTTTCTCGATCACGTCGGTTGTCTCGCGCACCAGATCGCGCAACGGCACGCGGCCGACCAGTTCGACCAGTTGCGCCACCGAGCGCGGCAGTTCGCGCGATGACACGGGCGCCGCCGCCGACAATCGCTTGTCCACGTTACGGATCGCGAAGCCAAAGCTTGGCTTGTCGTCGGCGTCGGCCAGCGACACCGCGGAGACTTCGACCTCGGCCGCGCCGCTCAGTTCACCACGCAGCACGGTCGCGAACAACCTGACGACGCCGTTTTGTTTCAAGTTCGCGAAGGCCACGTTGAAATCGACGCCGGCGCGGCCGAGCCAGCGATCCAGCGATTCGCCGCGCGCCTGTTCTTCGTTGGCGATCTGCGCCATCTCGATGAAGGCGGCATTGGCGCGGACGATGCGGCCGTCATGCTGCGCGATCACGAGGCCGTCGGTGGCGTGGTCGAAATATTGCAGCAGTTGCGCCGTGGCCTTGAGCGCGGAGGCCGGCGCGTGGCCAGATTGCGACATCAGCCGCACCAGAAACAGCGATGCGCCGTCCTGACGAAACAGCGATGCGGCGAGGGCGCAGTCGCGCGCGCCGCCCGCGATGCCGATCCGTGCCGCGGCTTCGCGTCCGCTGGATCGCACATCCGCGAACAGCCGCACGACGACTTGAGCGTCCGCCGGGTCGAGATGTTCGACGAAATTGGATTTCAAAAGCTGCGGCGCACTCGCGTCGAGCAGCGCCAGCGCCGCCGGGTTGGCGTCGACGATGGCGTGGCTCGACGCGTCGACGATCAGAACCGCTTCGGACGCCACCTGAAACAGTAGGCGATAGCGCGTCTCGGCCTGCCGCAACCGCGTGTAGTCGCGCTCCATCGATTGCTGCGCACTGACGAGACGCTGCTGCATCGCGGCGATCTGGCGCAAATCGCGGCCGACGACGACGAAGCGATCGTCGCGGCCGATGTCGATCGCGAGATACTGCACGGGAATATCGTCGCCAGCGGATGACGGATGATTGACGTGCCGCCAGCCGGACGGCTTGCGCGCCGCAACGTCCTGCAGCAGCGACTTCATCTTGGTCCGGCTGTCATGCGTGACGGTTTCGACGAAGTCCGTGCCGAGCCAACGGCCGTGGCCGTCGAGCTCGAGCGACAATTCGTCCTTGTTGAAGGAGACGTCGCGGATCACGCCCTTGCCGTCGACCACGATAGCGACGTCGTTCGACGCCGCAATCAGCATAGCTGCCGACTGCGCACCGAGGTCGCCCAGCGAGTCCTTGGGAGATTTGAACACCTGCACCAGTGCAAATATCCTTTAGCAAGACGAGTTGCTCCGCGCCGCAGTTCAAAACCCATCGTCATTGCGAGCCATTTGGAATCGACGTCTCGCCGATTTTGAAATGTACAAAGCAATCCAGTTCTTTTGTCGAAAGAGCTGGATTGCTTCGTCGCCTTTTTATGACGGCGAGGACTGCGTCGTCCTCGCCAAGCATCCGCAATCGGCGGATGATGTCTTGGTCGTTAGCGCGGCATCGCCAGGCCGTGCTTGACGCCCCAGTCGAACCAATTGTCGACCACGGTGCCCGAAAGAAGGATGCCGATGCCGCCGGTTAGCGGGCAGAGCACCGCGAACCACCACGCCCAGCGATGGATCGATTCCGCCGTGGCGTTGAAGCCCATGGTCCAGCGCCAGAACAGAGCCGCACGCTCCATCGCCGTCCCGCGATCGACGATCTGCTCGATCTCGCGCTCGCCGCCGTAGCGGGACACCGCGAGGATCGTCGCGCCGTGCATCGCGAACAGCAGGGCCGATCCGTAAAGGAACGCGATCGAGAGCATGTGGAAGGGATTGTAGAAAAGATTGCCGTGGGTGATCGAGAAGTTGTTGGTCCAGTCGAGATGCGGGAAGATGCCGAACGGCACTGCTTCGCTGAACGATCCCATCAGCAGCGGGCGGATAAAGCCCAGCACGAGATAGAGCCAGATCGCCGCCAGGAACGCCCACGACACATGTGTGCCCATGCCGAGCGCGCGGGCGCGGCGATAGGTCCGCAGCCACCACAGCATGATCGACGTGGTGAGGAAGAAGCCGGCCATCAACCACCAGCCGCCCTCTTGAAGCGGCGGCATGACGCTGATGCCGTATTCCGGCTTCGGCGGCTCCAGAGCCAACCATGGCAATTGCCGGACGAACTCGATCGGATTCCAGTTCACCGACGCCAGCATGTTGAGGCCGATGATCTCGAACGCGACGAAACCGAAGGCGATCGACACGATGCCGAGATAGCCGAGATAGATCGGGCCAACCTGCGCATCGCCGATCTTACCGAGCCAGTAATTGAAACGCCCTTCCCCGGTCCGGATCCAGGTGCCGGGTTGCAGCGGGATGCCCGGGTAGAGGTCGCTGCGAACCTGAACCTGTGTGAAGAAATTCTGATAGCTGGCCATGTCGAGACTCTTTCGTGAGCAAGACTTGATTGACGAGAGACGTGTGATGCGTGCGAATCTTAGGCAGGGACGCCGTTCGACCAGATCGGCAGGTTGCGCCACCAATTCCACCATTCCGACCAGGCCGCGCCCTCGGACCACAACGGCCCGGAGATGACGATGCAGACCGCGCTGAAGAAGACCGCAGCAAGTGCGATGAACAGACCGACGCGGTGGATGCCGAGCGTGCCGACCGAATAGCCGATCAAGTCGCGGAACATGGTGTTCTCGTGCTCCGGCGTCTTCACCGCCTCGCCCTTGTCAGGGTTGGTCGAGGACAGGATCAGGCCGCCATGCATCGACAGCGCCAGACACGTCGTGAAGAAGAACGTGATGGCGAGCATGTGCGCGGGATTGTAGTGGAAGTTGCCGTACTGATAGCCGGTGTTCGACACCCAATCGAGATGGGTCATGATGCCGTAGGGAAAACCGTAGCTCCACGATCCCATCAACCAGGGCCGCACTACGACGAGCGTGACGTAAGCCAGGATCGCGAAGCCGAATGCGAAGGGGACGTGATAGCCGATGCCGAGCTTGCGGCAGATCTCGACCTCGCGCAGCGCCCATGACACGAAGGCGCCGACCGCGCAGATCGTGACGATCTGCCAGATGCCGCCCTCTTGCAACGGCGCGAACGACAATCCGTAAGCGACGTCGGGCGGGTTGATCGTGATCTGCCACAGATTCCAGGTCGGCCCGAGTGCCGCGCCCCACAGGATCATGGCGACCCCGACCAGCGTGAAAAACGCGGTCGTGATTCCGAAGAAGCCGACGAAGAACGGCCCGAGCCAGAAATCGAACAGGTCGCCGCCGATCAGCGTGCCGCCGCGTACGCGATACTTTCTTTCAAAGCTAAGCATTGCCATCGATTGATCCTCCGCGTGCGCGCCCGATAGTCGTGATGCAGGGTCTTGAGCTGACCCATGAAGCAGGTCGAAACTTGAAGTCACGCGGGGCGGGTGGACCGTCCCGAGTCGTGTCGTGTCGAGCCTCGTCGTGAAACGCCACCGGCGTTGCTCCCGGAGCGGACGAACCAGATCGCTCTGGCTGGCTCGCCCGTTCCGGTTCGCGAGACGTCATGCCATCAGGTCGGCATGGAAGGGGGCGCGTACGGCAGAGAAATCTCTGACGTCTTCGCCGGACCTTTGCGAGGACCGTCAAGCCAGTTGAAGCGATCCGTGCTGAGCAGGATGAAGTGGATGATGATCGCCAGTCCGAACAGGAACGTGAACAACAGCACCAGCGCACGACGGGGATCGAAAAGAAGCCAAACTCGCCACATATTTTGTCTCCCTTAGGTCAGGTACGAGAGGGTTGCGCTAGCGAAGTGCTGAACACTGTCCAGCGCTGTCTTGTAACCACCGGGTCCCGGAAGCCACGGACGCCACATCCACGCGAGAATGTGAGCAACCACTGCGACAGCCGTGAAGAGAAAGAAACTCGTCATGAATATCGTGTGGAATTCCTTGGCCTCCGGTTCGGAGAGCCCCGAGATGGAACCGTCCTTCATGTGTTGGTCCTCCTAGTAATGGCCTTGCGGCCGTTTTGCCGCCCGAGCGTGGGAGGCTGTTTTTGCCGCATCGTTGCCGATCGGCGTGGTGTCCGTCCGGCACCGCCGGACGAATTCGAAAAATCAGACCGTCGTCAGAGCCCCATGAAGGACGACGACACCATCACACTGGCGGCGTTGCGCGCTTCGCTGAAGATCGATTCGGATTGGCTTTGTCCGCGATACGCGGCGTGCTTGCGCCAAGGCATCAGTCGCGCCAGCACCGCGCGAACGAAAAACAGCGCGTAACAGGCTGCGAACATCGCGCGGGATTCAAGGGTGCGGTGTTCGATGAGAATGCGAGGGCCGCGATCGCCGTGAGCATAGTCGGACATCGAGATCGTCTCCTGGTGTAAGCCGCGCCGTGAGCGCCGCGCCGAAACGGAATGGATATGGGTGATCATCGTCATGCGGATTGTCCGTCCATCAGTGCGCTGCGTGCGTCGCTGACGCGGCCCGGTGTGACGCGATCCTCGCCGGCGCGGCGTGCGCCACGCTCGGCGGCATCGCGCAATCGTTTGGCGGCCGAGATGCGCACCAGCACCGGATGTGCTTCGAGCACCTCGTCGAGCAGCGCCTTGGCCTCGTCGCTCCACATCAATTCGTCGTGCAGCCGCGCCGGCGTCGGATCGACGCGGTCCATGTCGGATGCGAGCGGCAGGATGTTGAACAGCGCATCGAACAGCGCGTTGCAGACTTCCTGCACGAGGTATGTCGCGCCGGAATAACCCATGAACGGCGTGCCGGTGTGGCGGCGGATCACCGCGCCCGGAAAAGAAGCCGGGATGTACATTGCGCGGCCGCCGGCTTCGGCGAGATACATGCGCTCGTTGTACGAGCCGAAGAGAATCAGGGGCGGCGTGGTGCGGACCGCGGTGCGAACCGCGTCGTTGTCCGGCTTGACGCCGGGCTTGCGCGCGAACGAGAACGTGCAGGGCAGGCCCATTTCGGTTTCAAGGAATTTACGAACACCGCGTGCATAAGTGTCGGTGGCGACGATGGCGAAGCTCGCCGTGCCGAAGAAATCTTGGGTGACCGAGCGCCATAGATCCCACAGCGGCTTGATCGTGGTGTGCTTCTCGCGCTCGATGAACGGCTCCGGATCGAGGCCGAGCAATTCGCCGAGCTTTCGCAGAAACTTCGTCGTCGCATGCAGCCCGATCGGCGCTTGCAGATAGGGCCGCTCCAGCGCTTCGCACAGCATGCGGCCGAATTCGCGATACATGCAGACGTTGACGTCGGCATTGATGAGCTTGGGAATATCCGCGAGGTGGCTGCCGAGCGGAAACACCATGTTGACGTCGGCGCCAATGCCTTCGATCAGTCGGCGGATTTCAGCCAGATCGCTCGGCATGTTGAAGGTGCCGTAGATCGGTCCGATGATGTTGACGCGCGGCTTGACGTCCGGCGACAGCGGCTTGCGTGCCGGGATCTTCTTGACCCCGTATTCCTTCCACAGCCAGACGATGGCGCGGTCGGCACTTTGCCACTGGTCTTCATCGATCGTGCGCGGCAGAAAGCGCTTGATGTTGGTGCCTTCCGGCGTCACGCCGCCGCCGATCATCTCGGCGATCGAACCCGTCACGACCACGGCCGGCAGATACGGATCGAGCACCTTGTGTGCGCGCTTCATCGCACCTTCGGTGCCAGTCTGGCCGAGTTCTTCTTCACCGAGGCCCGTGACGACGATCGGCAATTCATGCGGCGGCAGCGCGTCGGTGTAATGCAGCACCGAGGTTACCGGCAGATTTTCGCAGCCGACCGGGCCGTCGATGATGACCTGCATGCCCTTCACCGCGGTGAAGGCATAGACGGCGCCCCAATAGCCGCCGGCGCGATCGTGATCCAGGACCAGCATCAGATCATCTCCTCGGCTTTGCGCTTCTTTTGCTGGGCCTCGATCTGCTTGCGGTACTTCTCCTTGAACGCCACATTGTCCTTCGGCGTATCTTCCCAGACTCCGGCCGCATAGCCTTCGCCGGTCTCGCCGAAAAATTCTTTCATCTCGTCGAAGCGGCTCTGATTGGCCAATGCCGCGTTGACGACTTGCGCCAGCGAGCCTGCGCCGGCGACGCCGAACAACGGCCGCGCCGAAATGAGATTGGTGAAATACAGCGCCGGGATCGCGAGCTGCTTGGCCTTCTGCACGACCGGCGTGGTGCCGATGGCGAGATCGGGCCTGAATTCGCCGACGGCGGCGAGATCGTTCTCGAGCGACGCGCGGTATTGAACGCGAGTGCCTTTGGACTCGAGCCACACGCGATCCGGATCGGACCAGGGCGTGCGCGGGCATGCGGTGCCGACATAAGGCACGCGCGCGCCGCTCTCGATCAGCAGTCGCGCGACCAAGAGCTCCGAGCCTTCGTAGCCGGAGACGGTGATGCGCGCGTCGATCGGCTTCGCGGCCAAGGCGGCCTTGATCGCCGGCAAGAACTTGGCTTTCGCTGCATCGATCTTGTCGCGCGAGACGTTGCAGGCCGTGCCGATCGCTTCGAGCCACGCTTCCGTGCCGTCATGACCGACCGGCGCGGAGCCGACGATCTTGCGCCCGGCGAGATCGAACTGGCGGATGCTCGCGGTGTAGAACGGGTGGATCGCGGCCACGACCGGGCAATCCAGTGCGGCATATAATTCGCGCCATTCGCGCGTCGGCACCACGGGACCGGCCGCAAGACCTAGCGGCTCCAGCATCATGCCGATGCCGACCGGATCGACCGGAAACATTTCGCCGAGCAAAGCCACTGTCGGCTTTTCACTCTTGCCGCCGCGCGGCG
>JANMAN010000257.1:0-4738 GCA_031359885.1 Tardiphaga sp.
ATCGTGTTCGATGGCGCTCCGTCCGAATTGACCGACCAGATCGCGCGCGAACTTTACGATCTCGAAGACCAAGACGAACTCGCGACGAGGCCGGATCGTGCGCTGGTGCCCGACGCCGTGCCGGCGTTCGGTCGCGTCGCCGCTTGAGACAACAACGTTTTTGAATCTACAACAGGAGATCGTCATGATCGATCGACGCTTATTGTTGGCCGGCATTGCCGGCCTTGCCCTTTCAGTCTCGGCCGCGAATGCGCAGGATTGGAAGACGAAATATCCCGAACTCACCTTCGCTGTAATCCCGGCCGAGAACGCGTCCGGCGTCACCGAGCGTTGGGCGCCCTTCGTCAGCTATCTGTCGAAAGAACTCGGCGTGAAAGTGAATCTCCGCATCGCCAATGATTATGCGGCGGTGATCGAAGGCCAGCGTGCCGGCAACATTCTCATTGCCAGCTACGGATCGGCGTCGTTCGCGCGCGCGCGCATGACCGGCGTGAAGACGGAGGCCTTCGCAAACGACATCAATAAAGACGGCAGCACCGGCTACTATTCTGTGTTCTTCGTTCGCGCCAGCAGCCCTTACAAGTCGATCGACGATCTCAAGGGCAAGAACCTTGGACTGGTCGATCCGAACTCGACCTCCGGCAACAACATGCCGCGCTTCGAACTCGACAAGCTCGGCATCTCCGACGTCGATACGTATTTCGGCAAGGCCGTGTATACCGGCAGCCATGAGAACGCGCTGTTGGCGCTGACGCAGGGCACCGTCGATGTCGCGGCCAACCAGTGGACCAACGACAACGATTCAACATTGGCGGCGATGCTGACCAAGGGCATGCTGAAGGCTCAGGATGGGTCGCCGATGAAGAAAGAGGATTTCCGTATCGTTCATACGTCGGCGCCGATCATCAACGGTCCCTATGCTTATGTCGCCGAGCTGCCGGACGATTTGAAGGCCGCGATCACGAAGGCTTTCATCGATGCGCCTGAAAAGGACAAGGCGGTGTTCGAAAAATTGTCGGACGGTCAGAAGAGGGGCTTCCAGCAGGTGACGACGAAGGATTGGGATCAGACCATCGAGCTGATCAAGTTCGTCGACAAGCTCCGCAAAAAGCGCGCGTCTTGATTTCGGCAGTGGAGCCGCCGCCCTTCGAGGCCTCCGCTGCGCTTCGGCACCACCGGGTGACGGCGCCAACAAGCTCGCCGTCATCCTGAGGTGCTCAACCGATGGCGCTATTGCGCGATCGATTGAGCCTCGAAGGATGGCCGAGCGGGACTACACGCGAATACTGGTCACTCAATAATGCCCTCCGCTATCGCGATCCTGCCGCGCCCGCAACTCGATGCGCTGAATGCCGCTTATCGCAAATCCGTCGCGCGCCGGCGGCTGCGCGGCACCGTTATCGCGGCGGTAGCTTTCGCGGCGCTGATGGTCGCGTTCGTCGGCGCTGATGTCGATCTGCCCACGCTTGCCGACAAGATCGGCAACTTTGCCAGCTATTTCGACCGCCTTCTGACGCTGGAGAGCGGCGCTCGGGTCTGGACCGACGGCCGCGAATGGTTTTGGGGGTGGCGGTCGTGGTTCGAGCTGCTCGCTGAAACGATCCTGATCAGCTATGTCGGCACGCTGGCCGGTTTCGTGTTCGCCTTCGCGCTGAATTTCCTCGCCGCCGAGAACACCTCGCCTGCGCCCTGGCTGCGCTTTGGGGTCAGGCGCTTTCTCGAAATCTGCCGCACGGTGCCCGATATCGTTTTTGCGATGATCTTCGTCATCGCCTTCGGTCTCGGTCCGATGGCCGGCGTGCTGGCGCTTGCGATCCATACCGCCGGCGCGCTCGGCAAGCTGTTCGCCGAAATCGTCGAGAATATCGACATGGCCCCGGTGCAAGGCGTGCGCTCGACTGGGGCGAGCTGGATCGCCTGCATGCGCTTCGCGGTGTTGCCGCAGGTGGTCGCCGGCTTCGCCAGCTACGCGCTGCTGCGTTTCGAGATCAATGTCCGTGGCGCATCGGTGATGGGTCTCGTCGGCGCGGGCGGCATCGGGCAGGAATTGGTTGTTGCGATCCGCAAGTTTTATTATTCGGACGTCAGCGCCATTCTGTTGCTCATCATCGTCACGGTGTTCGTGATCGATATCGGTACGGGTTGGCTCCGCGGTCGGTTGTTCGGGCGTGAGGCGCGAAGCTGATGCGTCAAGACGAGATCGATCCGCAAGACCTCAAGGCGCGCTATCCCGACGTCTTCGCACGGCCCGTCGCCGCGCGCCTCGCTGTGCCGACGATTCTGCTTGCCATCGTCGCCCTCTTTATATTCGGGTTGTACGATCTCGACTTCTCGCTCGCACGGATCGTCGCGGGTGTCAGCCAGCTCGGCTGGATCGTCATGCTGATGCTGCCGCCCAATCCGGGCAGCTCGTTGCCGACCTATTTGGCGGCGCTCGGCGAGACGCTTTCGATCGCGTTGCTTGGTACGGTTCTCGCCGCCGTGCTCGCGCTGCCGGTTAGCCTGCTCGCAGCACGCAATATCGTGCCGTCGATCCTGCTGCGATTTCCGGTGCGGCGGTTTTTGGATTCGATCCGCGGCAACGACACGCTCATCTGGGCGCTGGTCTGGATCAACGTCGTCGGGCTGGGACCGTTCGCCGGCGTCTTGGCGATCGCGACGTCGGATTTTGGCGCGTTCGGTAAGCTGTTCTCCGAAGCCTTCGAGGCCGCCGATAAAAAACAGGTCGAGGGCATCCGCGCAGCCGGCGGCACGCCGCTCCATGAAATTCGGTTCGGCTTGCTGCCGCAGGTGCTGCCCGTCATCGCCGGGCAGATCCTTTATTTCATCGAGTCCAACACGCGGTCGGCCACCATCATCGGCATCGTCGGAGCAGGCGGCATCGGGCTGCAACTCGCCGAACAGATCCGTGTGTTGGAATGGCAGAAGGTGTCGTTTCTTATTTTGTTGATCCTCGTCGCAGTCGCGGCGATCGATTGGATATCCGGCCGTCTCCGCTTCGCCATCATCGGGCGACGCGCGGTGGCGTGACTAACTCTCGACAGTAAACGCGACCCGCTCGGCGGCGAACCGCGCGCGCGTCGTCAGCAGCGGGTGGCCATCTTGATCGACGTCAGTGCTGTCCACGATCAGCACGGGGCGACCGAGCGGCAAATTCAGGCGTGCGGCGTCGGTCGCGTCGGCGATGTCGGCGGTAATCCGCGTCGCGGCGCGGCGATAGTCCCGGATGCCGTAATGCGCGAGCATCTTCGTCATCGAGCGCGTGCGCGCATAGACATTGCCGGCATCGACGAAGCGCGCGGCCGATAGCCAGGTGCTGCCGACGCAAATCGGCGTCTTGTCCGCGTATCGAATGGCCTCGATCCGGACCAGTTCTGCTCCGGCCTTGAGCCCAAGTGCTCGTGCCAGCACGGCCGTCGCGGGCTCGCGGATCGCCTCGATCAATTGCCCGCGCGGTTCGCGTCCGCCGGCGCCGACAATCTCGGAGAAACGCGTGCGCGACCGCAGCGGATAAGCCAGCTTGCGCGCTTCGACATAGGTGCCGCTGCCGCGCTCGGCGCGCACCAGACCACGCTCGGCAAGCGTCGCCAGCGCGCGACGCACGGTGTGGCGATTGACGCGGTATAGGTCGGCGATCTCGGTTTCACCGGGCAATTTCGCGCCCGCGACATATCGGCCGTCGGCAATGCCGCGTTCGATGCCGTCGGCGACCTGCCGCCACAACGCCACGCCGGATGGGGCATCCTGCAAGCTCATCGCGTTTTTCGTCGTCTGTGCAAAATCATGTCGCTGTCATCAAATGGTCATTGGCGGGGTTTAGCAAGTTGTCTATTATAACAGACAACATGAATGCGTCATGACGATCGCGGCGAACCGGACATGATCGATAAAACCCAGCAGCGCAAAGCCGCGATGTCGGTGCTCGGCCAGACGCCGGTGGCCGAGATCGCCTCGCGTATCGAGGCGCTCGTCCTGCCGTCGTATCAGCGGTTGCGCGAACCGGAGACGGGCCTCGTCATGGTGCGTGGCCGGATCGGCGGCGACGGCGCGCCGTTCAACCTTGGCGAAGCGACCGTGGCACGCGCGGCGGTGCGGCTTCATACGGGCGAAGTCGGCTTCGGCTACACGCTCGGCCGTGATGCGACCAAAGCCGAGATGATCGCGCTGTGCGATGCGTTGTTCCAAACGACAAGCCATGCCGACATCGTCGAGCGCGACGTGCTCGCGCCGCTGCGCGAAAAGCTTGCGACCGAGCGGGCCCGCAAAGCGGCAGAAACCGCCGCCACGCGGGTAGATTTCTACACGCTGGTGCGGGGTGAAGGCTGATGACGGCCGCTTTTGCAAAAGCCGAATTGCTGCCCGGCTTCGCCGATCGTGTATTTTCGGCGCAGACGACGTTCCGTGTCGCGATGGACGCTACGGCGCGGCCCGGCCGCGTTCAATGCATCGGCGTGGACGCATGCGGCCCAGCGCCGCTGATGCCGGCAAGTGCGGCTTTGGCGTTGACCTTGTTCGATCAGGACACGCCGGTATGGCTCGATGAGACGATGCAGCCAGATGTCGCGCGGTGGATCGTGTTCCACACCGGCGCGCCGATCGCACGCGATCCGGCGCTAGCGACTTTTGCGCTGATCGGCGATGCATCGCGCCTCGTATCGTTCGATCGCTTCGCCTTCGGGAGCGCCGACTATCCCGACCGATCGACCACGCTCATCGTTCAGGTCGAGACCCTTGCGGA